>JAFDWI010000365.1 GCA_018268545.1 Actinomycetota bacterium | reverse complement strand
GGTCCGAGCGATCCGGGAGCAGGTCGCCTCTGCGCTCGACTGCATCGTGCAGCTCTCGCGGTTGCGTGACGGGACCCGTCGGATCACCTACATCACCGAGGTGCAGGGGATGGAAGGTGACGTCATCATCCTCCAGGACATCTTCAAGTTCGACTTCGGCATGGGTGTCGACGACAACGGGCGGTTCCTCGGGCACCTCAAGGCCACCGGGGTCCGACCGAAGTTCGCCGAGAAGCTCGCAGACCTCGGGATCCGGTTGGGCGCCGAGGTGTTCCAGCCCGAACAGTTCCAGCGTCGGGCGGTGGGCGCCCGGTGAGTCTTCGACGGCGTTTCGCAATCGTTCTCGCCACCCTTCTCGCGCTGGCGGGGGTCTTCGCGACGGGTGCCAGTGGCGCGGATCCGGTCATCGACGCGACCCCACAGAAGGGTGCGAACAAGCTCCAGATCTCGAAGATCGATGCGTCCGACCCCAAGAACGTGACGGTCCGCTTCACCTGGAACGGTGACATCCAGGCGCTCCAGTCGATGACCATCCGTCAGAACGGCAATCAGGTCCAGGCGTCGAACCCGACGGCGCTCACCGACGCCAAGATCAACCGAGCCATGGCGATCGTGATCGGTACCTCCGGATCGATGGTCGCGAGCGGCGGTCTCAACAGCGCCATCGCCAAGTCGCGCCAACTCATCGACAATGCCCCGGCAAGCCAGGAATTCGCCATCGTGACCTTCGGGTCCCAGGCGATCGTCCAACAGACGATGACCGGCGACAAGCAGGCGCTCGACAAGGCGCTCGAACAGATCAAGCCCGGACCGCTCGAGAAGACGGCGATGTGGGACGGTGTCGTGGCCGGCGTGGCCCAGCTCAACACACTCCCGAAGTTCGAACACAACCTCATCCTGGTCACCGATGGAACCGACGACAGCTCGAGCGCGAACGCCCGCAGCGCACAGGGCGCGGTCGCGGGTTCCGGAGACGGCAGCGGTGCGACCGTGTTTGCGATGGGTATCGCGGAACAGAACGCACTCAACCTCAAGAACCCCCTCGACCAGCAGGGCCTGTCCGACCTCGTCTCCGCCGGGGGCGGACGGTTGTTCATCGTGTCGAAGGCGAACCAGGTGGGCGCCGCGTTCGACCAGGTGACAACGGCACTTGGCAACGAATTCACGACCACCTTCGCCTCTCCGGCGGGTACGCGAGGTGCGAACTCCCTGACGATGACCATCTCCGGGACCACGGCGCAAGCCGGCTTCACGATGGGTGGTGTCGCGCAGGGGGCGACCGGGCTCGCACCGCCGATCGTCCCGCCGTCGTCGACACCGGCATTCTTCAGCACACCGCTCGGACTGTTGCTCGGCCTGGGGTTGATCGCGCTCGCGGTCGGGGTGGTCGCATTCCTGGTGATCCAGATGGTGACGGCCCGTCAGAGCGCGCTCGAAGCAGCGCTGAACCCTTACACCGAGGGTTACGCGGGCGGCCAAGAGGACGAAGAAGCGGGCGGCGGGATGTCGGACAACGCCCTCCTGCAGCGCGCGCTCGCGATGACCGAGAGTTTCGCCGAGAAGCAGGGGTTCCTCGAGAACGTCGAGACCCGCCTTGAAATGGCCGAAGTCCCGTTGAAGGCGAGTGAGGCGCTGCTGATCTGGTTCGGGGTCATGATTGCGATGACGCTCGTCGGGTTCCTGATCGGCGGGTTGTTGATCGCTCTGGTGTTCCTGGTGATCGCCGTGCTCGGTGGACCAGGTTTCTTGAACTACAAGGCGACGTCTCGGCAGCGGAAGTTCGAGCAACAACTCCCCGACACACTGACGCTGCTCGCCGGAGCGCTTCGTGCCGGTTTCTCGTTGATGCAGGCGGTCGACGCGGTCTCCCAGGAAGTGCAGAACCCGATGGGTCGTGAGTTGCGCCGGGTCGTCAGCGAATCACGGCTCGGGCGGGACCTCGAGGAGGCGCTCGACGACACGGCCGAGCGAATGGGGAGTCCGGACTTCGCGTGGGCCGTCATGGCGATCCGGATCCAACGAGAGGTCGGTGGAAACCTGGCCGAGTTGCTGCTGACCGTCGCGGACACGATGATCCAGCGTGAACGACTCCGCCGCGAGGTCAAGGCCCTCACCGCCGAGGGTCGGATCAGTGCGTACATCCTCGCACTTCTTCCGCCTGGTCTGGGGTTGGTCATGTACGTGGCCAACCCGGAGTACATGCATCCGTTGTTCACCGACATCCTGGGCCAGATCCTGTTGGGGATCTCCCTGCTCGGAATGGTCGTCGGGTTCTTCTGGATGCAGAAGGTCGTCAAGATCGAAATCTGAGGTGATGCTGTGATCCTGATCGCCGAGACCGCATTGAGCGGCAACGCCGCGATGACCGTCGGGCTCGTCCTGGCCGGTTCCGCGCTGGGGCTTGTCGTCTATGTCGGTATCAGCACGTATTTCGAGAAGCAGGCGATTCGAAATTCGATCCGACAATTGGAGGACTACGGACAGGCGAGCGTGGTCGAGTCCGACCGCGACCGTGAGTTGCTGCGTCCCGCATACGAACGTGCCCTGACACCGATATTCGATGGTGCAGTGAACGTCGGTCGGCGCCTGATGCCGTCTGACTTCGTCGAGAAGACGCGCCAGAAGATGCAGGCCGCAGGGCGTTACGACCCCAGTGCGGTCGACCGTTTCATCGCACTCCAGATCGCGTGTCTCCTGCTGGTGCCGCTTGCGTTCGTGCTGTTCCCGGTGATGAACGTGTTCGGGTTGTCGATGAAGATGAACGTCATCGCCTTCCTCCTTCTGGCAGCGGTTGGCGTCTTCCTGCCGAGTTCTCGTCTGACGAGCTCCATCCAGGAACGCCAGAAGCGGATCCAGCGCCAATTGCCCGACATCCTGGACCTGCTGGTCATCAGCGTCGAAGCCGGTCTCGGCTTCGAGCAGGCCCTGGATCGAACGGTCGCATCGGTGCCCGGTGAGTTGAGCCTCGAATTCGCTCGGATGTTGGGTGAGACACGTGCCGGTGTGGCGCGGGCCGACGCGCTCCGTGCCATGGAGGAACGGATCGACGTCCCCGAGGTCCGCTCGTTCGTGCTCGCGGTGATCCAGGCCGACACGTTCGGTGTGTCGATCGGTCAGGTTCTGCGCGGCCAGGCCGACGAAATGCGGATCAAGCGCCGCCAGTTGGCGCAGGAACGCGCTCAGAAGGCGCCGGTCAAGATGTTGATTCCGATGGTCTTCTGCGTGTTCCCGTCGTTGTTCGTGGTGGTCATCGGCCCTGCGATCATCAGCATCCGCCATGCCTTCGGTGCGTGACACCTCCTGAGTCGACCGCACCCGACGTGTCCGACACCAAGGTGGCGGGCACGAAGTCGGGACTTCGTCGCTCGATGAGGCGACTTCGACGGCGTGGTGCGTCCCGAGGTACGGCCGTCGGATGGCTGTTCGTGCTGATCGCGGCCGCCACCGGTGCGGCAGCGCTCAGCGACAACAGTTTCCTCACGCACCTCACGACCGGTCGACGGATACTCGAAGGGCACCTGCCTTCGACCGACCCGTATTCGTTCACCGCGTACGGGCATCCCTGGGTGATCCAGAGTTGGTTTGCCTCGCTGTTGTACGGGCTGACCTACAACATCGGCCACGGTGCCGGGCTGCGGCTCATGGTCGCCGTGATCTCCGCCCTCATCGCCGCGGTCCTGTGGCGTCTGAGTCGGTCGGTTCGATCGATCGTGGTACGTCTGGCGGTGGTGGCACCCGCGATCCTGATCGGGACCGTCGTCTGGGGTCCGCGTCCGTTGTTGTTCGGCCTCCTCGGGTTCGTCCTGTTGCTGTTGATCCTCGTCGAGGAGCGTGATCCGCGCTGGCTGATCCCGATCATGTGGATCTGGGTGAACACGCACGGGTCGTTTCCGCTCGGGATCGTGCTCATCGTTGTCTACGGGATCGGCGTGTGGTTCGATCACGGATCGGTGACCCACGTGATCCGGACATTCAAGTGGGCGATCGGCGGAACCATCCTGGGCGCGGTCAGCCCACTCGGGCCGAAACTGTTGTGGTTCCCGATCGCGTTGCTCTCGAAGCAGAGCGTGCTCGATGCGATGATCGAGTGGCGAGCGCCCGGATTCCAGGTGACCTGGCAGAGAATGTTCCTGTTGACGATCGTCGCGGCGTTCGCATTCGCACCGAGGTTGCCCGAGGGTCGTCGCTACCGGGTCCTGTTGCCGGCGGTGGTTTTCGTGGCATTGGGTCTGACCGCGGTGCGGAACATCGGATTGGCGACGTTCGTGTTGACGCCGTTGCTCGCCGCGGAGCTCCACGACGTGGGAAGCCTGGCGGGGAACGTGCGATCCAGGTCCTACACGGTCATGGCCGCAACCCTGGCTGCGGTCACGATTGCTGTGGTCGGAGTCCGGCTGTCCCAGCCCTCATTCGACCTTTCGGGTTTTCCGGTGACGGCGATCGACTGGCTGCAGGCCCATGGCCGCCTCGGGCCCGACCACCGACTCGCGGCGAAGGATGTCGTCGGGAACTATCTCGAGTTCCGTAGCGAGGGCAGGGTGAAGGTCTTCATCGACGATCGCGTCGACATGTTCCCGGCGAGTGTGGTGAACGACGAGCGGACGCTCTTGAAGGCTTCCAAGGATTGGCAGGAGCCGCTCGACCGGTGGCACATCGACACGATCCTGTGGGATTCCGATGATCCGCTGGCGACCGTGCTGGCCGAGTCGCCGAAGTGGAAGCGGGTGGGAAGCTTCACCG
>JAFDWI010000364.1 GCA_018268545.1 Actinomycetota bacterium | reverse complement strand
TGCATCTGTGGCCCGCTCAAGGAACTGCGGATCAGCATCCCGGGCCAATGCATCTATCTGTTCCTGATGGGCGTCGTTCCGATCATCCCGGGATCGTGGCTCACCTACTCCCAGAACGTCGTGTACTCCGCCTACATCCACCCGTGGAAGTCGTTCTGGGGGTTCACGCCGATCGGTGATCAGGAACTCGCTGGCTTCATCATGAAGTTCGTCGAGAGTCTCTACATGGGGATCCTGATCCTGGTGTTGTTCTTCAAGTGGGCGCGGGAAGCGACCATCGGCGATGACGACGACCTGCGCGAACGGGACCGTGAGCGGATCGCTCGTTATCGGGCCGAACACCCCGAATCGGTCACTCCCAACGGAAGAAGCGGGCCGCAAGCACCGGGCTGACCAGCGTCCAGACGGCGAGCACGATCCACGGGCGTCCCACGGTCGCCGTTCCCTGAAGGGCGCTGCGCACCAACTCCGAGAGCGCCGTCACCGGGAGCAACTCGATCACGCGTTGAAAGCCGCCCGGGAAATGGTCGATCGGAATGATGACCCCACCGAGCAACAGGAGCACGAGGTACAGACCGTTCGCTGCGGCGAGCGTCGTCAATGCGGGCAGGGTCCCGGCGAGGAGCAGCCCCAGCCCGGCGAATGCGATCGTGCCGAGGACGATGGCGAGCGCCAACACCCCGAACCGGACGCCGTCGGGGCGCCAACCGAGTGCGAACGCCTCCGCGGTCAACACGATCACCTGGAGGACCTCGATCGCGACGATCGACATCGTCTTGGCGACGAGGAGTTCGCCGCGTTGCAACGGGGTCACCGCGAGTCGTTTGAGGACGCCGGTGGAGCGTTCGAAGCCCGTCGCGATCGCGAGCGAGACCATCGCGGTCGACAGCACCGCCAGCGCGACGATCCCTGGGTACAGGAAGTTCACTGCCTCGTCGCCCTTGAGTCCCAGCAGATCGACCTTGGTGAAGAACACCAACAGGCCGACCGGGATCGCAAAGGTGAGCAGGAGCGATTCGGAGCGTCGCAGCGTGAGGAGCAGTTCGATCCCGAACTGCGCACGGATCCGGCGAGAGCGAGGCGCGGCGCCGATCGCGGCGGCCTCAGTGGTCATCGTCATCTCCTCGGTCGGTGTCGTTTCCCGTGAGGGTCAAGAAGATGTCCTCGAGCCGGTGACGGCCCGCACGCAGGTCGGCGAGGGGCAGGTCACGCTCCGCGAGCCAGGACGTGAGGGTGGCGATCGCCGTCGGCGTCGGTTCGACGTCGACCCGGTACTCGCCCGGGGACTCCTCGATCACCGTCGCGCCGAGCACGCTACCGAGGCCTGCGGCATCGAGACCGGAAGGGGCGCCGAACCGGATCTGTCGGGCCCCGGAGGTCGCGGCGAGCTCCGCGAGTGGACCGGCCGCGACCAGGTTCCCGTGGTCGACGATGACGACGCGGTCCGCGACCTTCTCTGCTTCGGCCAGGTCGTGGGTCGTGAGCAACACCGCCACGCCGGACTCGGCGAGGTCGCGCACGACCTGGCGGACGAGTCGGCGTCCGGTCACATCGACGCCGGCGGTGGGTTCGTCGAGAAACGCGACCTGGGGATGCCCGATCAGCGCGAGCGCGAGCGAGAGGCGTTGCTGCTCCCCACCGGAAAGGTGGCGCCACATGCTCCGGGCCCGGTCGACGAGCCCGACTCGCTCGAGGAGTTCCTCCGGATCAGCGGGTGAAGTGTGGAAACCGGCGTACAGGCGGAGCATCTCGATGCAACGGATGCCCGGGTACACACCCCCGACCTGGGGCATCACGCCGATCCGGGGAGCGAGCCGGACCCGATCGACGATCGGGTCCAGCCCCAGCACCGACACGGACCCTTCGTCGGGTCGTCGGTATCCCTCGAGGATCTCGATGGTGGAGGTCTTGCCGGCGCCGTTCGGCCCGAGCAGAGTGACGACCTCACCGGATTCGACGGTGAAGCCCACACCGTCGACCGCGGTGATGTCGCCGTAGCGGACCACCAACGCGTCGACGTCGATCGCTGCCACAGCACCCGACGTTACTCGTCACAATCGTCGGTCCCACGTTCGACCCGTCGGGGATCAGGTCCTCGAAGGGTCCGGTCGTCACCGATGCGGCGCCGGTGCTCCGGGGTCCGGGCAGCCGACCGGTACGTTACGACGGCTACCGTACGGTGTCGTGCTGGACATCCGTGCGATTCGTTCCGACCCCGAGGCGGTCAAGGCGTCACTGGCCCGTCGAGGTATCGACACCTCCGACATCGACGCGGTCGTCGCGCTCGACGCGCGGCGCAGAGACCTCGTGACGACCCGTGACGCGGTACGGGCGGAGATCAAGACGCTGTCCAAGCAGGTCGGCCGCCTGCGCGGTACTGGTGACGAGTCGGCCGCCGAGGCCTCCATGGCACGGAGCCGAGCGCTCGGCGCCGAGGCCGACGCGCTCGAAGCGGCCGAGACGGCGGTCGCAGCGGAACTGGATGCGCTCCTGCTCGGCATCCCGAACGTCATCCACGCCGATGCCCCCGACGGGATCTCCGACGCCGACAACCCCGTCGTCGAGATGGTCGGTGACATCGACGGCTTCGCGGACCATCAACGGGTGCCCCACTGGGAGACCGGAGCGGCGCTCGGGATCCTCGACACCGAGCGTGCCACCAAGATCACCGGATCGATGTTCGTGATGCTTCGTGGCGCCGGGGCGACCCTTTCGCGCGCGTTGTGTCAGCTCGCGCTCGACCGCAACGCCGACGCGTTCGAGGAGATCCGGCCGCCCAGCCTCGTGTCGACGGCGACGCTCACCGCCTCGGGGCAGCTCCCCAAGTTCGCCGACGACGCCTACGCAGTCGAACGTGACGACCTGTGGTGCATCCCGACCGCCGAGGTGCCGTTGACGTCGATCGCGGCGGGGGAGATCCTGGACTCGGCCGAGCTCCCGATGCGTTTCATGGCCTATTCGCCGTGTTACCGCCGCGAGGCGGGCGCAGCGGGCCGCGATACCCGGGGGATGCTGCGCGCGCACGAGTTCGACAAGGTCGAGATCCTGAGCCTCGCGACGCCCGAGCAGGCCCCTGCGATGCTCGATGAGCTCGTCCATCGGGCCGAAGCGACGATCGCCACGCTCGGGTTGACCTATCGCATCATCGAAATCTGTTCCGGCGACCTCGGTCAGAGCCATCACCGCTCCTTCGACATCGAGGTGTACGCCCCCGGGTGCGACATGTGGCTCGAAGTGTCGTCGGTGTCGTGGTTCTCGGACTATCAGGCGCGTCGGGCGAACATCCGTTACCGGCCCGCGCCGAGCGCCGACGACCCCAGACCGGCGACCCGGATGGTCCACACGTTGAACGGCTCGGCGCTCGCCGTGCCCCGGGTCTGGGCGGCGATCGTCGAGACGTACCGGAACCCCGATGGAACCGTGACGGTCCCCGAGGTGCTGCGGCCCTACATGCGGGGGATCACCGTCATCGGCGCCTGACCCCGCCAAAACCCCAACTTCGGGAGGTTACCTG
>JAFDWI010000363.1 GCA_018268545.1 Actinomycetota bacterium | reverse complement strand
CGTTCGGGTCGAGGGCGCCCTTGATGCCGGCCAGGACGTCGAGGCCGCCGTGGAGCGCGTCGCGCACGAACCGGGTGCGGTTCAGCCCGATGCCGTGATGATGGCTGAGTGCGCCGCCACCGGCGAGCACGGCGCGGGTACCGGCGTCCCACGCCGCGGTGTAGTACGTATCACGCGCCTCGGGATCGACCTTGCCGGCGAACGTGAAGTACAGGCACGCCCCGTCGGGGTACGCGTGGGACTGATGACAGCTCACCACGAGGGTCCCGGGAACCGCGGCGATCGCGGCCGTCGTGGCCCGATGGATCGACTCGAGGCGAGCCCAGGGGGCTGCGATCTCCATCGTGTCCACGACGTAGCCCTTCGTGATGGACGCTTCGAGGGCCGCGACGTCGTTGCGGTGCGTGACCCAGTTCCCGACGATCTGTTCGCCGTCGTCGAGGCGTCGGCCGTCACGGACGCACTCCTCGTCGATCACCGACATCGCCGCGTCGATGATGGTCGGGTCGCCTTCGTCGAGGACGATCACGAGGTTCGCCCCCTGGACACCGAAACGATCCGCTTCGGTCACATCGTGCAGTCGCAGCACAGCGGGCGTCGCACCCCGCTGCACCGCACGCCGACACGCATCGAGTGCAACCCCGAAGTCGTCGAACGCATACGCCGCCCGACGTTCCGCGACGGGTGCGGGGTGCAGGCGCAGTCGTGCCCCGGTGATGATCCCGAGGGTCCCTTCGGAACCGACGAACAGTTGGTTCAGGTCCGGGCCCACCGCCTGGCGCGGTTGGCCCCCGGTCTGCAGGATCGTGCCGTCGGCGAGCACCACGTCGAGACCGACGACGATGTCTTCGATCTTTCCGTAGCGCGTGGAGTACTGCCCGGCCCCACGGCACGCCAGCCACCCTCCCACGGTCGCGAGCGTCATCGACTGGGGCCAATGGCCGACCGTCACGCCGTGATCGGCGCGGAGTGTTGCTTCGAGCGCATCACCGAAGGTCCCCGGCAACACGTCGAGCACCATCGAGGTCGGATCCACCTCGACGATCCCGGACATCGCCGTCATGTCGAGGGTGACGCCGCCGTACACGGGGACGATCGCGCCGCACACCCCGCTGCGGCCACCCGCGGCGGTCACCGGGATGCGGCGTTCGTTGCAGATCGCGAGGATCGCGGCGACCTGTTCGGCGTTGTGCGGGCGGACGACGCCGGCACACAGCGACGCGACCTCGCCGCGGGTCGCCCACATCATCGCCTGTGGCCACCAGTCACGGCTGTGTTCGGCCCGGACGGCGAGTGTCGTGTCGACGTCCGCTCCGGTGTCGCCGAGCCGGCGGATGAGTGCGTCGTCGAGGGTGTCGACCCGACCATCGGGCGTCGGTAGGTGTGCCGTCGCGTTCGCGGCGCCTCCGGTCAAGGCGATCGCGGGGGTCGGGGTGCCGGGGTCTGGTCCCATCGTCATCGTCGGCGAACGTTATCGGTTCGCGGCAGAGACGGCCGTCGGGTTCGTGGGAAGGCCGGGGGCGGCGCGCTCCGCTTCGACGAGGGCTCGGTAGTGCGCGACCTGTCGTGCCTGTGCGTCGCTGTCGAGCCCGAGGTCCTCCGCGATGAGCGCGGCGACGTCCTCTGCGGCTGCCGCCGAGGCATCACGGTCCAGCAGTCGGGCACGCGTGCGCCGCGACAACACGTCGTCGACATCGCGCGCCATCTCGTAACGCGCGGCGAACACGGCTTCGGCCCGCAGGTACGGCAGGCCCTCGACGAGTGGTCGGCCGAGATCCTCGTCGGCATGCACCATCGCCGCGACGATCTCGGTGTCGGCCCCGTAACGACCGAGCAGGTGGTCGATCGTCGTACCCGACAGTCCGCCGGGTCGACGGTCCCGGATCTCGGCGATCCCACGTGATCCGTGGAGTGGAAGCCGCCGGGTCGGGCTCTTGGGCACCGAGCGGTCCGGGAGCAACCGTGCGGCGGCGTCGATCGTGTCGACCGCCATCTGTCGATAGGTCGTCAATTTTCCGCCGGTGATCGACACGACGCCCGACGGTGAGGTGCGGACCTGGTGGTGTCGCGACAGGTCCTTGGTCGCCCCTTTGGCGCCGTCGCCCTTGACCAACGGTCGGAGTCCTGCCCAGGTGCCGCGCACGTCCGCGGTCGTCAGCTCGGTGGTCAGCGCGGCGTTCGCGGCATCGAGCAGGTACGCCACATCGGCCTCGGTGCACTGGGGATCGTCGAGCGATCCGTCGTGATCGGTGTCGGTGGTCCCGAGATACGTCAGCGTGGGTGTGCCGTCGGGGGAAGCCGTGTCGTACCAGGGGACGACGAAGATCGATCGGCCACCTTTGGCGGGCAGCACCGCAGCGATGTCGTTGCGCACCTTGTCCCATGGCACCGCGATGTGGATCCCCTTCGCGGGACGGATCGAATCGGGGTGCGTGCCTTCGTCGAGTGCTCGCACGTCGTCGGCCCACACCCCGGTCGCGTTGACGACCACCCGCGCCCGGATCTCGAAGCGGCGACCGTCTGCCGATGCTTCGACGGCGCGGACGTGGCCCGTCTCGTCGTGGATGACGCCGACGAGCTCGACCCCGTTCGCCACGTGGGCGTTGTGTTCGATCGCGGCGGTACGGGCGAGGGTGAGCGTGAGGCGGGCGTCGTCGGCCCGTGCGTCGTAGTACAGGTACGCGGAATGCAGGCGTTCGGGTTTGACGGTCGGGAAGTGCGCCAGCGTCTCGTCGGCTGACAGCCGCTTGTGGATCTTGCCGATCCGGGCTCCGCCGGTCAGGTCGTACGCCCACATCGCCGACCCCAGGAGGCGGGCGAGCTTTCGGGGCACCGGTGAATCGCGCCCGGTGAGCACCGGAAGGAGGAACGGCAGGATCTCCACGAGATGCGGGGCGTTCCGGATCAGGATCTGGCGCTCGCGCAGCGCCTCGTAGACCAGTGCGACGTCGCCCTG
>JAFDWI010000362.1 GCA_018268545.1 Actinomycetota bacterium | reverse complement strand
CTGACATTCGATCCTCCAAGCAGTTGCATTCAAGTGCGACGGACTGGCATCGTACTGGCATGCCAAGAGGACCGAAATCACCCATGACCGATGAACACAAGGCGGCGCTCGCCCAGGGGCGTGCCGACAGCCGAGCCGTCAAGGCGTATTTGGAAGTGCTCGACGAGACACGGCCGAAGCGGGGTCGTAAGCGCACGACCGAGAGCATCGAAAAGCGCCTCGCCGCCATCGACGCCGAATTCGGCGAAGCGTCGGTATTGAAGCGTCTTTCGCTGAGCCAGGAACGCATCGACCTCGCAACCGAACTCGCCAACCTCTCCCAGGAGGTCGACATCTCGGCTGCGGAGAACCGCTTCGTCGAGGTTGCCAAGGCCTACAGCGAGAGCAAGGGAATTTCGTACGCGGCGTGGCGTACGAGCGGGGTACCGGCCGACGTGTTGGTGCGGGCCGGGATCACCCGGGGATCCTGAACTCGGCTGCTCGTCGTCCCCATTGCATGGTGGGGATTGTTCGCTTCAGGAGGCGAACAATCCCCGCAGCAACGAAAGTCCGTCGGTCGATCCGAGCAGTTCGCTCGTTGCGCGCTCGGGGTGCGGCATGAGGCCGACGACATTGCCTTCGCGGTTGGTTATGCCCGCGATCGAGCCGACCGATCCGTTCGGATTGTCGACATAACGGAGCACGATCCGACGTTCGTCTTCGAGTTCACGAAGGGTGTCGGGCGAGCAGGTGAAGTTGCCCTCGAAGTGATTGATCGGGATGTTCAGGCGTGATCCGATCGCGATGTCGCGGGTCATCACCGACCGATCCGAAGCGACTTCCAGCGTCGTCGATTCACACAGGAATTTCAGGCCCTTGTTCTTCTGGAGCGCGCCGGGCAGAAGTGCGGCTTCGGTGAGGACCTGGAATCCATTGCAGATCCCGACAACGGGCCCACCGGACCGGGCGAAGTCGGTGACCGCCGCCATGATCGGCGAAAATCGGGCGATGGCGCCGGGCCGCAGGTAGTCGCCGTGTGCGAAGCCACCGGGAATGACGACGACGTCGACGGCGCCCAGCGTTGCGTCGCCGTGCCAGAGGGTGTGCGCGTCCGCTCCCAGCAACCGTGCGGCGTCGACGACGTCGTGTTCGCAGTTCGAGCCGGGGAAGAGGACCACGCCGACCTCGGTGGTCATGCGGGTGCCACCTCGACCACGACGTCTTCGATCACCGGATTCGCGAGGAACTTCTCGCACATTTCGTGGACCTCGGACTTCGCTGACGCCTCATCGGTGGCCGCCAAGGTGAAGTCGATGACCTTTCCCACGGACACCCGGGAGACCCCGTCGTAACCGAGCGCCGGGAGCGACCGTTCGATCGTCGCTCCCTGCGGATCGGCGATCCCTTCTCGCAGTTTGACGGTCACGCGAACGGCGAATTCCATGGTTCCATCGTGCCACATCGTCGACTCGGTGCTGCAGCGCCGACCGTGACCACCCTGCTGCACGGGATCCAGCGGCACCGGCCGCGTGACCGGACACCGACCGTCTCGGCGCATCCACGCGACCCGACACGCGTCACCGGGTCCGATCCCGCCCGCCAGGGGGACCGGGCCCGAGACGACTTCCTCCCTCGGGGTTCGATCGTCACCAGGCTCCGCTCGATCGATCGGGCCCGGTTGCGGATGCGCTCCATGAGATACATCCGCTACCCAGATTGTGCCTCATCGTTCGCCCGGATGCAACCGATCGGAGGGATCTGTCGCGGAAACACCGCTTTCCACGACAGCCGGTGTGGCTCGGCGCATTCGCCCGCTCAGTATTCGGGATTGGCCAATGCGCGCGCGATCGCGAGGTAGCCGCGATAACCCCGAGCTCCCCAGGAGTCGTCGAGTTCGAGGTAGCGGTTCGCGATCCGGGTCACACGGGCCACGGCCGCCGCGTTGAGTGATGATTTCAACGGCCGGTTCGATCGGGCGCCCGGTTCGCCCGAGGCCCGTCCGATCACGAACTCCTCCCACACGTCCGGGCATTCGTCACGGAGTGCGCAGTGGAACGAGGCGAGACACGACGTCGGCCGTATCTGATCCCACACCGGACTGTCGGGCCGAGGCGATGTCATCGCCGAGGATCGGTCGCCGGCGAGGATCAGGTCGAGGTCACGCTCGAGCGCACTCCGGTCGAACATCGCCCAGATCACCGACTTGCTCGGATCCACCGGGGTCTCCAAGCGCCACCGCACGACCGGTGTCGCGTCCGGGACGCGGAATTGCCGACGCCCAGTCGTGAACTCGGCGAGAGCGGCACGCAGCAGGTCGTCCCGCATGCCTCGCGAATGCACCACGACCCGTGGCACGGCCCGCCCGTGTTCACGCAGATTCCGCAGGCCTCGGAGGAGATCCAACGCAAAGAAGGTGCTGCGTGCATTCGACACCTCCGGGTCCATGGCGTCACGATCCCAACAGTCCATGAACAGACGGCCGCTCGGATCCCACGTGTCCGCGCCCGGTCCTGGGGGGCCGTCGGGGCCCGCGCCGCCCGTGATGCGCGCCAACGCGGTGTCCGGGTCCCAGAACTCCTCACCGGCGATCACCAGACGTGGGACGTTCCGACCGTCGCGGATCGCGGCGCCCGACCGGTACAGATCGAGCAACCGTCGAATTTCGGTGGCCCGTGCGAGCGAATCCTCGACGAAGATGAGACGGTTCGGCACTCCCCCCATTCCATCACGCATCCCACCGGTGGACGGCCATTGGCAGTGTTCTCGCTCGACTGTCGGCCTTGCGTCCCCGACACCAGAGCGGGCGAGGGTGCTCGGGAACCTACGCTGCGAACGTGAGCGACGACGGCGTCTGGGCGCAGTGGCGTATCGGCGGCCCGGCGGTGCGGATCCTGGCTCACATCGGGGTCGCCGTCGAGGAGACCCACGGCCGCTCGGCGCGTCGACGCGCCGGCATGTTGGCGTACTCGCTCATCGTCGACAGCAGGTTCGCGCGCAGCCGGCGAACATGCCGGCACCGGAACATCCTCGACATCGCGGCAGATGTCGTCGACGTCACGGGATGGTCACTGCTCACCCGCGATCGCCCCGACCACCTGCGGGCACTCGCGGTCGCGACGATCGCATCGAACCTGTTCGACACCGGATTCCGCCTGGGTGCGGGCACGACGTCGGTGCCCGTCATCGAGCCGGCCCGACCGTGGCGACCCCTTCGACGGCCACGGGACGACGGCTCCGATCGCACGGCCGACCGTGACGGACCGCGAAACGTCGACAGCCGTGGTCGGTCGGCGATCGATCTCGCGCGTGCCCTCGAGATCCTTGTCGACGTGGCCGTCGAGGCATTGCCTCTCGGGACCGCGATGTGGGCGGCTCGACGACGCGACGGACGTCGCGTCGGCATCGAACCGATCCTGTGGACCGTACTCGGCGCCTGCGGCGGTTACGGTCTGGCAAGGACCCGTGCCCGTGCCCAGGCAAGCGTCATCGCATTGTGGGAACGCCGGACCGGATCGCTGCTCGAACAGTCGCGCGTACGGTCACGTGTCCAGGCTGCCCTGATCCACAACCACGCGCGCATCGACCCGAAAGGGATGCTGGCGATGCTGGAGCGCGCGGGATCATCGTCCGCGAGGCACGCGCTCGACGAATTGTCCGCCGCGCCCCGGACGAAAGTGCGGCAAGCAACGGAACTGGGACTGCTGCTCGGTGCAGCGGTCGACCTCCGGGAGGTCGTTCCACCGATGTATCGGACACGATGGCTGCCCCGCGACCAGGTCCGCACGATTCGTGACGAGATCGCCCGGATCGACCAGATGCTCCGCTATGTCGACGACCCGCCTCCGGATGATCTCGTCGACGTCCTCGCAAGCGACCCAGGCATCCTCACCCTTGAATACCGCGGCTATCGCATCGAGGCTGCACAGCCACGACCCGATCTCGCCATCCGTCTCGAGCCGACGGTGTGGGTGGTGCTCGCGTCGGCCGCGCTCACGTTGGCGAACACCGTGACCGAATCGGACCGGTCGTCGGGAGCCGCGTTGCTGCTCGCATTCGCGTTGCAGGGCGCAGCCGCAGTCCGGCTCGCCACGACTGAACCCATCGATCGCCGCGGCGATCGCATCACCGCGGCGCTGCTCACCGCTTCGGCGCTCGTCCTCGACCTTTCGGTCGCGTTCGGGACCCGTCGAGGATCGGACGCCGTCGACGACGGCTCTCGCGAGACGACGGCAACGTTGCGACCGATCGCTCGGCCGACCGGCGAGGCAGCCATCCCTTCGGAAGCCTGCTTCGGAACCGCCGCAACTCAACCGGTGATGCTCCTGCTCGGAACCAGCTGGAACGACCTTCGCGCCGAGGGCCCGGTTCTGCTGGGCGCCGCACTCATCGGATGGGCGCTCTCGCTGCGACCCTGGGCCGGACGATCCTGGCATTCCGCGATCGTCGAAGCAGCATTCATGGTGATGCCGTTCGTCGCGATGCTCGGTGCAGGTTCACGTACCGAACACGAAGCCAAACTGCTCGACGCATCGCTCCGGGTCGAACTTTCACGGACGATCGAGGCGCAAGCCCGAATCGAGGCCGAGACCGAGATCGCGCGATTTGTCTCGCAGATGAACGTCGTGATCGACGAGCTGCCCGCTCGACACCCGGGCCTCACCGACGACGAGGTGGCCGTGATCATCGATGCGTACCGCACCGAGCGTGACCGTATCGCCGACGCCGATCCGCTGGAGTTGATCGGCTGGAGTTGATCAGCTGGTGACCCAAGTGAGAGTTGCGTCGGCCGCCGCTGCGTGACCGGCCGGCCAGGCGACGATCCGATCAGGACGTGGGTTGATCCAGCGCCAACCGGATCACCGAATTTGATTTCACATCAACCACGCCGCCGAGCACTTTGACCGGAGCGTCGAGTGGGCGGATCGTGAGCACACGTTCGGTGGAGAACTCGGGCCACCGAGTGCCGGTGATCGTCGCACCCTGGCGTTGCAACCCGAGTGGCGTGGCCGAAAGCGGGTCCCCGTTGGCGCACCGCACGCGCGGTCGCCCGTTCGCGTCGATCAACACCGCTGAACCCGCTTGGAGGATCGCCTGGTGTGGTTCGGCTTTGCCGTCGATCTTCTCGAACTCGCTCACGATCGTGTCTTGGCCGAGCAGCACCGGCGTGAACGCGGGGATCACCGATGTCGCGTCGGTCGCGCCCGATGGGATCGCTCCGCCGAGTTGCATGGTCTGTACCCACAGGCGATCGACCGTTGCATCACCGGCGAGGTCGGATGCCAATCGATCTGTTGCACAAACCCGAGGTGCCGTCGCTGCCTCGCCGGCGGGGGCTGTGGCACCTGCGGTCGCGTAGACGCCCTGGTGATCGGCCGTGGTCGAAAACCACGGAAGGCTGCCACCCGCGTCGGACGTTCCAAAGTCGAGGTCGGTCGGGATCCCCGAGGACACCCCGGCGGTCGCGGTGACGACACTTTCGGCGTTGAAGGGGTGCGGCGTCGACGACGAGACTCCTTCGAGCTGGACCGTGGTGTCGCCGGCGGACCGTGATCCGAGCAGTTTCCACACCAAGACTCCGATCACAGCCGCCACCACGATGCCGGTCGCGATCGCGACGGGGACGGTCCAGCGGCGTCGTGCGCGCCCCGCTGGACCCGCCGGCATCACCGGCGCAGCGGGAATCGAGAAGGGTACGGCAGTGGGTAATGGTTCAACGGGGGGCCCGCGCCGGATCGTCGGCTCTGGCGGGAGGGGACTCGGCATCGGCGGCGCAACGTACGCCGCTCCGGTGGCGGGCTCCGCCGTCACCACCGGAACCCGAGGTCGACCCGAATCGGTCGTTTGAGGCCGTGTGGGCACCGGTTCGTCGCCGGCGGGCCGTCTGACCGAGGCTCCACATGCCGTGCACCGTGCGGCGTCGGTTGTGAGCGCGGTGCCGCATGATTCACAGAACATCATCGACCCATCTGATCACGCGCCGCAGGTCCCCTGCATCTGCAACGCGTACGAGCATGCATCGATGCCGGTCATCTGGTCGGTGAGCACGTCGCCCGCGGCAGTGATCGATCCGGTCATCCCGACCGTCGGTGCGGGGTGCCCGTCGGGCGGCGTCGATACCGACGCCGATGTCACGGTCACGTCGAGGCGTCCGTTCGCCGGGGTGCCGACGACGCGGTCGATGCGAAATCCGATTGTCCACATCACATCGCAACAGCCGCCGCTCACTTGCTCGATGCCGGTTCCGTCCGCGCTGATCGCGATACCACGACCGTGGCCGATCCACGATGCGACGAACGGTCCGATTGTTGCGGTCGGGCTCGGCGTGGTGGGTGGCTGCGTTGGCGCCACGGTTTGCGGGGCAGTCGTCGGGGGCATCGTCGACGGTGCGGTTTGCGGTGCGACGGAGGGAGCAATGGACGTCACCGTCGGCGCACCGGCTCCCGTCCCCTTCGACGTCGGCCCGGCGGCGGCGAGGCGGTGCGTGCCGGATGGTTTCGAGGAGTTCGACGCATGAACGAGGATGAGTGAGATCGACGCCGCGATCAGCCCCACTGCGACAACGCCGGCGATCGCGAACCACACGTTGCGCGACGGTCCTCGGCGAGGCGGCGGCGCCTGGTGCTCCGTGGCTGTCGAGCGAGTGGGCCCGCTGGCGACGGGGTGCAGCTGCTCGGTCGGCGCTGCGGAGATGTGCGATGCCGACAGCGGTGGCAGAACCACGGAGGCTGTGGGGTCGCCGGCTTCGGGCCTCGCCGACGACGGTCCTCCGATCGTCGTTCCACACACCGGGCACGACGTCATCGACGGAACGACCATTGTGTTGCACGTTTCGCATCGCATCGCCATGATGGCGTTGTCTCCCGCTCTTGGACTCCGAGACCGCCATGTTGTCTCGGCGTGAGCGCGCGACGCGCGCCCAACATCGCGCGCCGGTTCTCGACCACCATGTGAAGCGGTTCGACCGGGCCTACGGCCGAGGCCGGCCGTCCATCACTACTCTGCGGAGCGTTCGCAGAGGGCCGGTTGCCCGTCGCGGGGCAGGTCGAGAGGGTCGGATCAGCGATGAACGACGGACATCAGATCGTGTGCACAACCTGTGGCACGTTCAATGCGCCCGGCTCGTCGTGTCGGGCCTGCGGCACGGCGCTGCCGCCCCTTGTCGAGTCACCGCCGCAACGCCCACAATTTGGCGTGCCCGTCGTAGAGCGGCCACCGTTGCCGCAAGCGGGCACTGCGGCATCCCGCCCACCGACGTTCGTGGCCGGCGAACCGACCGTCATGCGACCCACGGCTGGACCGAGCGTGCCGTCGGCGACACCATTGGCGGCGTCGCCGGTCGCACCACCGGTCGGCGGTCGCTCGCGTGGGCCGATTGTTGCGGTCGTGGCGGTCGTTGCCGTGCTGCTGATCGCGGCGACCATCACAGCCACACTGCTGGTCACCAAGGGCGGGCGCAGCACCGAGCACGCTGCGACAACCGTCGAAACACTGCCCGCCGATGCGCCGAGTCGACCCACGGCCACGGCGTCACCGTCGGCCGGCATCACCACTCCGGCAACATCTTCGGTTCCCCCGCCGCTGCCCGCAGGGTTCTCGACCACCGACTTGGCCGCACCGACAAGCGAGCAGACGACCTTTCCCCTGGATCCGACCAAGTGCGGCCCGGACCCTCCGAACAACGGGCCGTATCGAACCGATGGCCGTTACGAGGTGACCGCCACGGTGAAGTTGTGGTCGGGGCCGTCGATTTCGTCGACGCCGATCGCACGCGTCGACGTCGACTCGTACGGTCCCGGCGGTATCGGATGCCCGGACGGAGCCGGGCCGTTCGTCCAGGTCATCTGTCGCACCCAGGGCGACACGATCAACGGTCCGTTCGGGTCGGTGGCACGGTGGGAGAAGGTGCACGTCACCGGGCTACCCGACTCGTACATCTCGGACGAATGGCTCGACACGAAATGGGACGGCGATGGTTTCCCCACCTGCTGACCGGTCCCGAGTGAGCCGTCGCACCGCGATCATCGGCGTCGTTGCGGTCGCGTTCATTGCTGCGGTCGTGGTCACCATCGGCGTTGTGGCATCGAAGCACCCGAGCGCATCATCGCCGTCATCTCCCACAGGCACGACCCGGGCCGGGTCGCGAGGCCACACGTCGGTTGGGGGTGCGCCGCATGCCCGACAAGGGGCGTCGGCACCGTCATCCGCGCCCTCGGCGGCGCCACCGCCAACATCGATTCCGGGGCCTCGACCCGTGGCCTCCACGGTCGTGTCGATCACCGATCCGACCCGGCCGGTGATCCGCGACGGCGTCGAGGTCACCCCGCAACGAGATCTTCCGACGACGGTGTGGGTGCCAACGGGCACCGACCGCCTGCCACTCGTTGTTTTCGCGTCGGGTTACCGGCTCGGCCCGAATGACTACGCGCGGTTCTGTTCGACGTTGGCGTCCGCGGGGTTCATCGTTGCTGCGCCGTCGTTTCCGCTCGCGGACGCGTCGCGTGGGCTTGGCCTCGACCGGGGTGACATTCCAAATGAGGCAACTGATGTGAGCCGGGTGGTCGATGCGCTGACATCGGGGTCGGTCGACCCGTCGACTTCGGCTCGTGTCGCCAATGGCCAGTACGCGGTGGTCGGCCACTCGGACGGAGCGGACGTCGCATTGCTCGACGGTTTCGGTTCTGGCCATGTCGATCAACGTCTCCGTGCGGTCGTTTCGATCGCTCCGGATGCGATGACCGGCGGCGTCGTGAGCAGTGGCATCCCGCTGCTGCTCGCGCAAGGCGACGCCGACACCGTGGTGCCCTACAGCAACAGCCGCACGGTCTTCGGTCAAGTGACCGGCCCGCGTGCGTTGATGACGATGCTCGGCGCGGATCACCTACCGCCCGTCGCAGGTGGCACGAAGTGGACACCGATCCTGGATTCGGCGGTCGCGACGTTCCTGCACCACACGGTCACGATGCCGCGATCGCCGAATGGCGCAGCCGACGCTTTCGCCGCGGTTCGCAACGGGATCCCACCCGGTGCGCCAGTACGTTTCGAGACGCCGTGACGATTGCATCAGGTTGCTCGATCGGGCTTCCGTCACCGCGGCAGTCCGCACGTCGAAAGTCGAAGACGCAATTCGGCACCCGAGGAAAGCACATGGACATGCACGATCACGGAGTCCGGGCCGGGCCAACACCCGCCTACCGAGCACGAATCGAGCGTCCCATTTGAGACACCCGTGGTCAACGGCGACATGACCGCGACGGCATATGATCGATTCGGAGCGAAGTGTGCGTGGACGAGGCCGGCGACTCGCGCGCCGGCCGTGCACAATGGGCCGTGGACGCCAACCACCGGGTTGCACTCGACGGTCATGCCGCGCCAGGTTCGGTGTGCCCGCCCGTGCCCGCCCGTGCCCGCCAGGCGGGTCATGCCGCGTTCGGTTCGCCGTGGTGCCCGGGCTCGTTTGGGCCGCGTGGGTCACCTGGTCCGCGTGGGTCATCGGGGCGGTCGGGTTCGCCCGGGTCGACAGGGTCGTTGGGATTGTCGGGGCCGTGGGGTTGCTGATGATGGCCGGGGGGTTTGTGGTGGCGTTG
>JAFDWI010000361.1 GCA_018268545.1 Actinomycetota bacterium | reverse complement strand
GTCAACGTCGCGGCGCGCCGCTCCAGTGATGAGCGTGCCGCCTGCCATGCGTCGTTGTCGTTCGGGCGTGAGGTGTCTGCTGCCTTTGTCAGCACCTCGAGTACGCCGGGAATATCGCCTGGACCGGTTCCGACGTACCCGACGGTGGCCGCCTGGATCATCTGCTGGTCGAGGAAGCCCATCGAAGGGCGGAAGTAGAAACCACCCACCTGGGCCTGAGCCCGTGGATCGTTCTGGAGGTTGTCCAACGCGCTCTGGCGGGTTGCGTGATATTCGGCGATGAGGGTCGCCGTGTCGAGTTTCTGCTGTCCGTCGAGCGGCTTGTTGCCGTTCAGGATCTGTTGCGCGGCTTGGCGAGCGAGCAGCGAGATCAAGTTGGACGCTTGTGTCTGCGCAGCGATCGCCTGGGCTCGATTCCGCATCTCGGCATCATCGATCTTCGCCGATGCCGTGGCGTTGACCTTCGCGTAGGAGGCGATGAAGCCGGAGAAATTGTCGTAGACGTGCGCGGAGGCTTGTTGCGCCGGACCCTCGTAGATGCCCTTGGTTCCGTGGAACGAGTCGTACTCGGCTCGTGCCTTCGCCAGCGCCGCGCTCGTGCTCGTGAACGTGGGGCCGTAGAGCTGCTCGACCAGACCACCGTCCCGCTTGATAGAGGCGCCGAACGCGGCCTGGGCCTTGTCGGTGTTCGCCCGCGCCTGGGCAACGGTTTTCACGCGGGTCAACTTGACCGTGTTCTGGCTGTTGAGCAACGTCAGCGCAGAGATGTTCCGTTCGTCGAGGAGCGCGGTGATGTACGTCGACGGACCACCCGCGGCGAGCGCCAAGGTGACCTGGCGCTGCGTGCGTCCCAGATCATCCTGTGCGTGCTTCGCCTGGACACCGCTGAGCAGCGCGACGAACAGCACCGGCACCGCCAGGCCCACGAGCAGTTTGGTACGGATCGATGTTCGACGAGTCCGCGTGTCGGTCGGTTCGTTGTCCACGGCACCTCCTCTGAAGGGTGAACGCTACTTCCTCCGAGGCGCAAATGTCGCCCATGCGATCCGAAACGACGATCCAGGTCGTTTCGGCGGGCTCACCAACAAGCCCCGAGCATGCTGACGAGCGCGGCTCGTTCCGTGCGGGTGACGCCCAGGCCGTAGGCGTGATGGACCACGACCGTGTTGATCGCGTACACACAACGGGTCGCCCTCTCCGGTGGGCGCCAACGATCGGCGAGCGCATCGCTCTTGTCCTGGTTGGCCCTGCCGTCGACGGCGACCAGGTTGCGAGGGTCGTTCGCGAACGCGACGCGCCGTTCGGGCGGCCATGCCCACGCCCCCAGAATCCACGCCGCGTGCAGGGGAACGACGTGGTCGATCTGGACGGCGAGCGCGTTCGATCGATCGAAGTCGACGACCCGGCCCGTGTAGGGGTCGGTCATCGAACCCGACTCGACGAGGCACCCGTCGGCACCCAGTCGGAGCGCCGGACCGGCGAGGTCGCGACGCAGGATGTCGTCGCGGGTGTCGCAACCGTTGTGGTCGACATCCACCCACGGAGGACCGAAGTCGCGTACCCGGTCATAGGCGACCTCGGGTGACGGCTCGACCACCGGGACCTGCCCGAGCATCGCGCGCGCCTCGGCGGCACTCGTCGTGGCTCGCCACCGGATCGCCGGATGGGTGGCCGACCTCGGATCGGTGCGCGCGTCGAAGCCGAGCGCGATCGCCACGACGGCGATGACCACGGCGCAGAATACGACCGCCCACCGTTCGGGAATCGACCGGTCCGTGCGCCGGATCGACATGGGAAACCTCCGGGTTGTTCGCTACGGTCGGGTTCCTGCCAGGGAACGAACGCGCCGTTCGTTCCACGCGAAACACGGGGGACGAGGACGGACGCCATGGGAACCATGCCCTACAACCGCATGGGTCATACCGGATTGAAGCTCAGTGCGCTGAGCTTCGGATCGTGGGTGACCTTCGGAACGCAGATCGACACGGGACTCGCGGTCGATTGTCTTGCGGCCGCCAAGGAAGGCGGGGTGAACTTCTTCGACAACGCCGAGGCGTACGGGGCCGGTCTGTCCGAGACGATCATGGGGGCGGCGATCGCACAGCTCGGCTGGGCGCGCCATTCCTATGTGATCTCCACCAAGCTGTTCTGGGGGCTCCACGGCGACCCGAACATGCGCAACACGCTCAACCGCAAGTACCTGATGCAGGCGATCGACGGGTCCCTCGAGCGTCTCGGGTTGGATTTCGTCGACATCTGCTACTGCCATCGCCCCGATCCGGACACGCCGATCATCGAGACGGTGTGGGCGTTCTCCGACATGATCGCGGCGGGCAAGGTGCACTACTGGGGGACCTCGGAATGGTCCGGAGCGGAGATCGCCGAAGCGATCGCCGTGGCCGAACGCCACCACCTGCATGCCCCGGTCGTCGAGCAGCCCCAGTACAACCTGTTCGAACGACGCCGGGTGGAGCACGAGTACGCGCGCCTGTACTCGTCGGCCAACGGGCTGGGGCTCACCACCTGGAGCCCGCTGTCCTCGGGCCTGCTCTCGGGAAAGTACGTCGACGGGATCCCCGAAGGCAGTCGGGCGACCCTGCCGGGTTACGAGTGGCTCGCGAACCTGCTGACCGACGAGAAGCGAAACGCCGTGGTGCGCGATCTCGCCGCGATCGCCGAACGCATCGAGGTCACCCCCGCCCAACTTTCGATCGCCTGGTGCCTGAAGAACCCGGCGGTCACATCGGTGATCCTCGGCGCCAGCCGGGTCGAGCAGGTGACCGAGAACCTCGGGGCCCTCGACGCCCTCGGACGGATCACGCCCGAGATCCACGAGGAGATCGAGCTCGCCTTCTTGAAATAGCCTCGCAGGCGTGTCCGGCCCCGACGACCTGTTCTCGGCTGCTCGTGCCGATGCCTTGGCGCGTCGGGCACCGCTCGCCGAGCGTCTTCGACCGAACCGCCTCGACGACGTGGTCGGCCAGGCGGCGCTGACCGGTCCGGGCGGGGTGTTGCGGAGCCTGATCGAGACCGACCGGCTCACCTCGGTGATCCTCTGGGGACCTGCGGGAACCGGCAAGACGACGCTCGCCCGACTCGTCGCCCGCTCGACGGACAAGGCGTTCGAGGCACTGTCGGCGGTGTCGGCGGGTGTCGCGGACGTCCGAGGCGTCCTCGACCGCGCCACGGCGCGCCTCGGCGAGCAGGACCGCGGCACCATCCTGTTTCTCGACGAAGTGCATCGTTTCACGAAATCCCAGCAGGACGCGTTGCTTCCCGCGGTCGAATCGGGCCTGATCGTGTTGATCGGGGCGACGACCGAGAACCCTTACTTCGAGGTCAACCCACCGTTGCTGAGCCGGTCGACGCTGTTCCGCCTGACACCCCTGGATCCTCCGGCGTTGGCCGAGTTGCTCGCTCGTGGCGCTTCGGTCGAGGAGGTCACCGTCACCGACGAAGCCGCGGCGCACCTGATCGGATTGGCAGGTGGCGACGGCCGCCACCTGCTCACCTCGCTCGAGGTCGCCGCGTCGATCGCGTCGGCGCGCGCGCACACGACCGGCGAGGCAGCGGTCGTGGGACTCGACGACGCGGAAGCGGCACTGGGGGCGCGTTCGGTTCGATACGGGCGCGACGACCACTACGACGTGGCGAGCGCGTTCATCAAGTCGATCCGGGGGAGCGACCCCGACGCAGGCCTGTATTGGCTCGCGACGATGCTCGAGGCCGGAGAAGACCCACGGTTCATCGCCCGGCGTCTGGTGATCCTGGCATCCGAGGACATCGGCATGGCCGATCCGAGCAGTCTCGGCGTCGCCACCGCGGCCGCACACGCGCTGGAGTTCGTCGGACTGCCCGAGGCACAGTTGAACCTCGCACACGCGGTGGTGCACCTGTCGTGTGCCCCGAAGTCGAATTCGGTCACCGTCGCGCTCGGGCGCGCCCGTTCCGATGTCAGCTCGGGAATCGACGGCACCGTGCCGGCGCACCTGCGCGACGGTCACTATCGGGGGGCAGCGTCCCTCGGACACGGCCGGGGATACGAGTATCCTCACGATGACCCCCGCGGTTGGATCGAGCAGCAGTACCTGCCAGATCCGGTCGTCGGGCACACCTATTACGAACCGTCGCCGCACGGCGCGGAACCCGCCGCTGCCGAGCGGCTCGCAGCACGACGCCGAAAGCCCCGATGACCATCGCCACCCTCACCTCCCAGGATGTCGCCGTGCTGGTCGCGGTCGGCGTCAGCCTGGCTGCGACCGTCGTCGTGACGATCGTCGTGGTGCTCCTGGTGCAGACGCTGCGCACCCTTCGCCGCGAACTCACCGAGTTCCGCGAGTGCTCGCATGGGCTGCTGGACGAGTTGGCCGACACCGTCGACGATGCCCGCCACGACCTCGAGCGGGTCGACGACCTGATCGGATCGGCCGAGGCGCTCGCCGCGACCGTCGACGGCGTCGCGAAGGTCGGTTATCTCACCGTCGGCAAGCCGGTGATCAAGACGGTCGCGCTCGCCAAGGGGACCTCGCGGGCCGCCCGGCGCATACGCGGAACCGGAACGGGCTGAGAGGTCGCAACGTGTTCAAACGGGTGGTCTGGTTCACCGCAGGGGTCGCCGCCGGCGTCACCGGTCTCCGGCGGCTCGAGCGCGAGGTCGCGGATCGACGCGCCCGGCTCGAGCCCGACGCGTTGGTCAACACCGCCACCGAGGCAGCCGGCCGGGGGGCGGAGCGCGTCCGCAGCGCCATCGACGACGGCAGGCGGGAGATGCACCGGGTGAGTCGGCAACTCGAGGAAGCGCACGACCCGGCGCGCCGCCCACCCCGATCGGGTTCGCGGCGCTCGGCTGTCGGCTCATCGTGGCCGAGGGCCGCTGGGTAGGATCGCATCGCACTATGCCGACCGTGGGGAATGCTGTTGAGCTGCGACGCGCCTTCGTCGAGTTCTTCACGGCGCGCGCCCACACCGAGGTCGCTTCGGCGGGGCTGATCCCGCACCATCCCTCCGCGCCGATGTTCACGAACTCCGGCATGATGCCGTTCGTCCCGTACTTCCTCGGCGAAGAACCCGTCCCCTGGGTGCCGCCACGTGCCGTGTCGGTCCAGAAGTGCGTTCGAGCCGGCGGAAAGCACAACGACCTGGACGCGATCGGCCGATCACCCCGTCATCTCAGCTTCTTCGAGATGCTCGGGAACTTCAGCGTGGGCGACTATTTCAAGGATGATGCGATCCGCTGGGCGTGGGAGTTCCTGACCGGCACCCTCGGGCTCGACGGCGACCGGATGTGGGTCACCGTCCACGATGACGACGACGAGGCCGCGGCGATCTGGGTCGACACGGTGGGTTTTCCGGCCGAGCGCATCCAGCGATGCGGGGCCGACAACTTCTGGGAGATGGGCGAGACGGGTCCGTGCGGTCCGTCGTCGGAGATCTTCTGGGATTACGGGAGCGAACACGGACCCGACGGCGGTCCGGCCAATCCCGAGTCCGCGAACCGGTTCGTCGAGCTCTGGAACCTCGTGTTCCAACAGCACTTCCGCCACGCCGACGGATCACTCACCGACCTGGCGACCAGGAACATCGACACCGGTGCCGGGTTGGAGCGGATCCTCGCCGTGATGGCGGGCTCACCCTGGTTGTACGCAGCAGACACGTTGTCCGAACTCGTCGCCGCGGCCGAGGCTGCCACGGGTCGTCATCTGGGAGACGACGCGGCGAGCGACGTCGCGCTCCGTCTGATCGCCGATCATGCGCGCACCATGACGTTCCTCGTCGCCGACGGTGTGATCCCCTCCAACGAGGATCGGGGCTACGTCCTGCGCCGGATCATCCGGCGTTCGATCCGGTTCGCCTATCTGTTGGAGGTGACCGACAGCATCGCGGCGCCGATGGCACGTCGCGTTGCCGAGGTGATGGGAGCGGTGTATCCCGAGGTCGTCGACAACCTCGACCTGGTGACCGGGGTGCTCGAACGCGAAGAGGAGCAGTTCCGCCGCACGTTGCGAACCGGGATGAGCATCCTGGACGCAGAACTCGCCGCACTCGACGAGGGTGCGACCGTTCCGGGACCGGTTGCGTTCCAGTTGCACGACACCTACGGATTCCCGCTCGAGGTGACGAGCGAGATCGCGTCCGAACGCGGTTTCACCGTCGACCTGGAAGGTTTCGAGTCCGAGATGGCCGCGCAGCGCACCAGGGCCAAGGCGGCGGCACGGACCACCGGTGTGGTGACCGGCGATGCCGCGGCCGCGTTCGCGTCGACGCTCTCCGAGCACGGCACGACCGAGTTCACCGGCCGCGCCGAGAACGTGTCGAAGGCCCGGGTGCTCGCCGTCGTGCCGATCGATGCCACCGACGGCGACGCCACCGGGACCGTGTCGATCGTGCTCGACCGGACCCCGTTCTACGCCGAATCCGGTGGGCAGGTCGGCGACACGGGAACGATCGAGTCGGACGGCGGCGCCGTGGAGGTGCTCGACACGACGTTCGCGCTCCCCGGACTGCACCGTCATGTCGCTCGAATCGTCTCGGGGACCTTGTCGGTCGGAGACGAGGTCGTCGCGGCGATCGACGTGCCACGGCGTGACGCGATCCGTCGGAACCACACGGCGACCCACCTGCTGCACTGGGCACTCCGCGAAGTGCTCGGTGACCACGTGAAGCAGCAGGGGTCCCTCGTGGCGCCGGACCGGTTGCGGTTCGACTTCAGTCACTTCGAAGCACTCTCGGACGATCAGATCCGCGCCGTGGAGGACCTGGCGAACGCCGAGGTGCTCGACAACGCGCCCGCGCGGCACTTCGAGACGACGAAGGATCATGCGCTCGCGATGGGGGCGATCGCGTTCTTCGGCGAGAAGTACGGTGACATCGTCCGGGTCCTGGAGGCCGGGCGTCATTCGGTGGAGTTGTGCGGTGGCACGCACGTGAAGGCGCTCGGCGACATCGGCCTGGTGAAGATCACGTCCGAGACGTCCATCGGGTCCAACCTCCGGAGGATCGAGGCGACGACGGGCCTGGGGTCCTTGGCGCTGCTTCGAAGCGACGAACACCTGTTGTCCGAAGCGGCCTCCCGGCTGGGGGTCTCGGTGCGAGATCTCGTCGCCGGTGTCGATCGCCGCAACGACGAACTCGACGCTGCCCGCGCGGATCTCGAACAGGCTCATCAGCGGCTCGCGGTCGCCGGCGCGCGCGACCTCGCGG
>JAFDWI010000360.1 GCA_018268545.1 Actinomycetota bacterium | reverse complement strand
CTGGGCGGCGACAGCGGCGACGGTCCGAGCGGACTTCGTGGCCCGGATGGGCGCCGGCATCGGTGGGCGGGCCGGCGAGCTCGCCGATGTGATCACCGGCGAACTGGGCATGCCGCACAAGCTGTCGCAGATCATCCAGGCGGGCCTGCCCCAGGCGGTCGCAGCGGGGATCGCGGGTCTCGCTGCGGATTTCCCCTGGGAGGAATACATCGGGAACTCGCTCGTGATCCGCGAGCCGGTCGGGGTGGTCGCGGCGATCACCCCGTGGAACTATCCACTCCACCAGATCGTCATCAAGGTCGCCGCGGCGCTCGTCGCCGGGTGCACGGTCGTCGTCAAACCGTCCGAGGTGGCGCCGCTCAATGCGTTCATCCTCGCCGAGATCGTCGATTCGATCGGATTGCCACCCGGCGTGTTCAACCTGGTGTCCGGTTACGGGCCGGTCGTGGGGGAGGCCCTGGCGGTGCACCCCGAGGTCGACATGGTGAGCTTCACCGGCTCGACCCGCGCGGGCAAGCGTGTCGCGGAGTTGGCATCGCAGTCGGTCAAGAAGGTCGCGCTCGAACTCGGTGGCAAGTCGGCGAACATCCTGCTCGACGATCTCGAAGGCGACAATCTCGCGAAGGCGGCGAAGGCAGCGGTCGGTGCGTGTTACCTGAACTCCGGGCAGACGTGTTCGGCGCTGACACGCCTGCTGGTTCCCGAAGGTCGCCATGATGAGATCGTGGACCTGGTGCGCGCCGAGGTGGAGTCCACCTGGACCGTCGGCGACCCCAGAGGCGACGACGCTCGGCTCGGCCCGGTGATCTCGGCCGCGCAACGTGATCGTGTCCGTGGCTACATCGACACCGGCGTCGCCGAAGGCGCCACGTTGGTGACCGGCGGGTCGGAGCCTCCCGAAGGGCTCGACACCGGCTACTTCGTGCGCCCGACGGTGTTCGCACACGTCGACTCGTCGATGACGATCGCCCAGGACGAGATCTTCGGGCCGGTGCTGTCGATCCTGCCCTATGTCGACACCGACGACGCGGTTCGGATCGCGAACGACTCGGCATATGGGCTGTCCGGTGGGGTGTGGTCTGCGGATCCCGATCGGGCCGAGGCGGTCGCACGGCGGATTCGGACCGGTCAACTCGAGATCAACGGTGGCCGCTACAACCCGATGGCACCGTTCGGTGGTTACAAGCAGTCCGGGATCGGCCGGGAACTCGGTCGGTACGGGCTCGAAGAGTTCCTCCAGGTCAAATCCCTGCAGCGTTGAACGGTCGGTCGGGATCCGGCCGAAAGTTGGCACCGTTGTGACACTGACAACGCTGCCGAAGGTCTCTACGATACTTTTCGAATCGTCGTTCGAGCACCCGGCGTCGGCCCGATGGACTGGTCACGCTCGAACGACGCCACCGATCTCCAGGCGGCGGCCACGGAGCGGGTGCGGTGGCGTGGTTGCGGTCGGTGGTGTCGACCGCAACCACGCCGAAACCATCAGGCCGGACGCCGATCGACAGGTGGGCATCAGCAGAGCGTGGCCTGAGCGTCGGCCGGTTCGCCGGGGATGCGAAGGCGGGTGTTGTGCCCCGAGTGCGCAATGTTCGAAAGGAACAGGCGCAGGGTGAGCGGCGACGAGTACGACGACTGGAACCGTTGCATCGTCGGACACTCCAGGACATCACGGGCGGTCGCGACCCGCAGCGCGAACGGGCGCCCTTGTGCATCGGACTGATCCGGGATGCTGATCGCTCCTTCGCGCGGTGAGTACAACGCATGGAACTGTGGGAAGCTCGCTTCGGAGACAGGCGTGCCGGCCTCGGTGAGGAGCGCCGCGATCCACGGTCTCGGAAGCGTCTTCTCATGGCCGGGCAACCCGCGCCGCCGCACCACCAGGTGCGCGGCGATCGGCAGCGCCAGCCCGAGTTGGTCGAACACGTACACGTTGTCGGCTGCGGCGTACGCGAGTTTGCCGACGCCGTAGGAGATGACGACCGGTACCGTTCGGCGCGCACCCGGATAGGGCAACTCGACGGTGTTCTCGTACACGCGTCCCGGCTGAGGGTCCTTGGGCAACGTGAACGCAACGGCGACCGAGTAGGCATCGAGGGTCACGCCGTTGGCGGGTGGTACGCGGCGCGGCTGTCCATCGTCGAAGGTTCGGATGAACGCGCCGCACACGATCAGCCACGCGGCCGTGGCGATCGCCGGCGCCCACAGCGTGACCTCGGTGCGCCGCGGCAGTCGCACGAACATCACCGGCGCGAAGAATCCGAAGATCGCGGGCAGGAGCAACCGATTCGGGATGTAGTCGCCGCCGACCCGGACCACATAGACGACGCTGACCACCGCGCCCAGGACGAAGGCGCCCGTGACGAGCGCGGCGCGAACGGCTGTCGTGGTGTCGTGCTCGTCGCCCGAGCGTTTCACCGCAGCGGCGAACATCGGCGCATGGCCGAGCATCGCGATGGCGACGACCGGCACCCACAACCAGTACGGGCCGACGGACGCCACCAGATAATCCCAGCCGTGCCCCCAACGAGCGAGGCCCGCCGACTTCGCGATGGCCGTGTTGGGGAGCAGGACGCCGTAGTAACCCATGCGGAAGATCTGGACGAGCAGCGGCAACGCGGCCGCCGACGTGAGGACAGCGGCACGTCGTCGCCACGACACCGACCGGTCGCCCAACAGGACCGCGAGGAGGAACATCGCGCAGAACGTGGCCAGATCGGGACGGACCAGCACACCCGCGCCGAGCAGCGCCGCAGCGGGCAGTCCGAAGCGGCGTCCACTTGCCGCCCAACGGCCCAATGCCCACGTGCACGCTCCCAGCCACGCCAACGACAGCCCGTTCTCCAGGCCGGTCGCGACGAGCAGGTACGTCGGTGGGAACGCCACAACCGCCAACGCTCCGAGTGGGACCAACCATGGGCTTCGGTCCGGCCGATGATCCCCTGCCATGAGCCGTCTCGAGCCGAGCGCCGCGAACGCCAGGCCGGCCGCGGCGAGCACGATCCCGCCGATCATGCCGATCCATTCCAGCCGGAACGGCAACGTCTCGTCGGCCACCACCAGCATCGCGAGCCACGCCGGGCTCGTGAACGCCTCGACGCGTTCGCCGACGTTGAACACCGGGCCGTGACCGGCTTCGATCTGGTGCACGACCCGATAGTTGATGAACGCGTCGTCCGACGTGCTCCGGCGGATCCAACCTCCCACCACGAGCGCCGCGACCGCCAGAGCGACGATCAGCCAGGGCAACCAGATCGCCGCCCGGGCGACGCGCTCGTCGGAAGTCTGCTCCGGCGCCATGACGCGGATGAGTCTACGACGGTTCCGGCGTCGACCACGGTCACGCCGTGCAAGGCCACCGATGGGCGCGGTGGGCGATGTTCATGGCCGAGCCGAGACGATGGAGCCGACACCGTCCCGACTCGACCACACCTTCACCCCGTGCGTACGGCCACCATCGCGACCGCTCGCAGGGACGGGGCGTTTCGCCGCATCGCGGCACGCATGTGGGCGATGCGGGCGCGGGTGCGTGGATCTGCGAGCACGTTCGCCGCGAAGCGCGCCGCGCCGACGACACCTTCATCCGCGATGATCCGATCCGGTTCCAACAGGCGCAACGGTGCCCGGTGGACGGTGGCCAGCATGAAGCCGGCCTCGGCGAGCAGGTCGGTCCAGTCCGCCATCGTCATCGCGTTGAACGACACCCGGAAATGCGAGGTCAACTCGGTTCGGATCCGGGTCTGCTCCAACGTGTCGTTGTCGACGTCGTGGTGCGTGTCGTGCAATTGGAAGGCGACCTCGTGCAGCCCGATCCGTCCGCCCGGCCGAACGACGCGCGCGAGTTCGGCGACGATCTGCGCCTTGGTCGATCTGGGATGCATCGTGAGCACCGCTTCGCCGACGGCGACACTGCACTCGCCATCGTCCAATCCCGTCCGAGCGACCGACCCCAACAGGAAGCGTTGCCGCGGACCGTGCAGCAGCGGGGTGATCGACCGTTGCGCGGCCGGGTCCCGATCGATCCCGACGTAGCTCGCGGGTCGGTGTTCGAGGATCAGGCGAGCCGTGCGCCCCCGACCCGGTGCGATCTCGACCACGTCGTCGTCGGGGCCGATCGCGAGCTCATCGAGCAGCCGTGTGGTCAGTTCGGCCCCGCCCGGGCGAAGCACGCGTTTGCCGAGACTCCCGAGCAACGCGAACCCGGCGACTCGTTCGGTGTCCGGTTCGGTTTCGGTCACGGTCATCACGACCACCAGCGCCTCGTCGTCGTTCGCTCGGGAACCTTCGCCGTCAATCCAACCGGTCCGGCCCCGGATCCCGGCAGGGGCGAAAGTCCCGGGCAGGTCCCGGGGTGACCGATGACCCTCGCGAGCACTCAGCGGGCGTGGATGATCTGGGCGATGCTCGTCTCGGAAACCGGCGCGAGGTCCCACACGTCGACACCGACGTTGATCTGACGTGCGTTCACCTGCCACTTGGTGTGGACGTGGCCGTGGAGCAGCCATCCGCCACGGTCTTCAGGTCGCCAGCGGGTGAACCGGTCTTCGTCGTGGGAATCGCCTTCATAGGGGAAGTGTCCGGCGAGGACGGGCGTGTCACCGATCGTCGTGGCGACCGTCCCTTGACGGACGTCGGCGAACCCGGCTCTGACATAGCGGTCGATCCACTTGTCCGCCGATTCGCCGTTGCCCGCCCAGCAGCGGTCGTGGTTGCCGGTGATCAGTACCTTGTGACCGGAGAGCCGGTCGACGATTGCCAGGCTTTCGCGGATCGGACCCAACGCGACGTCGCCGAGCACCCACACCTCGTCGTCGGGGCCGACCGTGGCGTTCCAGTTCGCGACGAGGGATTCGTTCATCTCCGCGACCGAATCGAAGGGACGGTGGCAGTAGCGGATGATGTTCGTGTGGCCGAGGTGCAGGTCAGCGGTGAAGAAGCGCACGCAGACAGTCTGGCCGGTCGCCACATGGCCGCGGACCAGGGGTCAGGCGCGCGTGGACGCGAACGCCGATTCCCATCCACGGGGTTCGTCTGCCGAGCCGTCGCAGGCGACGAGGCGGAACCCGCCCGGTTCGTTCCGCCACTCGAAGATCGCGCGTTGGCGGAAGCGGATTGCCAGGTCGATCGCGCGCGGCCGGTCGAGTCCGAAGACGGCGAATCCTGCTTCGCTCCAGGTTTCGTCGGCCTCGACCGGCCCGCCTCCGTGGCCGGTCGCGGGCCAGATCGACAATCCCGGTGTCG
>JAFDWI010000035.1 GCA_018268545.1 Actinomycetota bacterium | reverse complement strand
CCACCGACGTTCGGCGGGGCGAACGGCACCTGAGCAAGCATCGCCGCCGCGGTGGGCAGGAGACTGCGACCCGACTTGGCGATCTTTGCGCCCGGATCGATCCCGAGCGCCTTGGCGGCACCGACGACGTATTCGATCGGCTGCTTGACCAGACCGGCACGGGTCGCGGTCGACCGGAACTGCGGGTGCAGCAGGATCGCCTGAACCAACGCCGTGAGATCCTGCCCTGTCCCGTACGCGCCGACCAGGTCGTCGACGATCGGGTCGGTGGTCTTCACCGGACACGCAAGATGGCTGAAGAGCTTCGCGGCGATGAATCGAGCCGATTCGGGGCGTGCGCAGACGATCCGGACGATGTCGTCACCGTCGAAATTGCCGTGCTCGCCGAGGAACACCTTGGTGCCGTTGTCGTGTTTGCGGACCCGGAGCCGGAAATCTCCGGTCATCGGGTCGAATCCCCAACCGGTGAAGGCCCGAGCCGCCTGGGTGACGTCGGTCTGGGTGTAGTTGCCGACGCCGAGCGTGAACAGCTCCATGAACTCGCGCGCGAAGTTCTCGTTCGGCTTGCCTGCCACGTCGGTCCGAAGGTCGAGCCAGATCATCATCGCGGGGTCACGCGAGATCCCGGCGGCGAGCGTTTCGAAGCGTCCCGCGCCGGACCGGCGGAACAGGTTGTTCTGGCGGTACATGTACCCGGCGTCGGCGACCTTGACGATCGAGGTCGCGAAATGTGACGACCACAGCAACACGAGCTTCTCGCGCAGCGGCGTCGAGGTCTTCGCCATGCGCGTCAGCCACCAGGTCTGGAGTTGCGCCATCGGCGCCCGGTTCGCCTGACGTGCGGCCTTGCGGGCGGCCGGGTCGCCCTTCGGGGTCGGCGGGGGCAGCTCCGGCAGCGGCACGGCGTCGCCGGCGGGGTCGGGACCTGCCAATCCGGCGACCAATGTGGCGACGGTCGCCTCGTAGCCGCGTGCCACCGCGGCGTCGAGTTCGGTCGTGGATGCGCCGAACCCGGCACGTCGATACAGCAGCGCCACATCACTTCGTAGATCGGACATGACGCGATGGTGCGCCCCGATCATGAAGGTTTCGTGATCGCCCGGTGACCGTGCTGTCAGGGATTGCGGCGCACCGCTCGACTCACCCGGGGGCGGTTCCCACCGCGAGGAACAGCCCGTAGTCGCCGTCGTCGTGCGCGACGACGTCACAGTCGGACACGTGAACGTCGACGAAACCCGCTGCTTCGAGCAGCGACGCGATCTCGGCACGGTCGAACCCGTGGCGGACATCGACGTCGGCACCGTGGAACGATCCGTCCTCGGCATCCAGGTCGATCACGCACACGTGACCGCCGGGTGCGAGCATCCCGGCGAACGCCGCCAACGTCGTGGTGAGGTCCTTCACGTGGTGCAACACCATCGAGGTGACAACCAGGTCGAACTCCTCGGCATCGCCGACCACGTCGGTCGCCAGGTCGATGTCCCAGACCCGCGCTCCGGCGAGTCGACCGTCGTCGATCTTCGCCTGCGCGACCGCTCGCATCCCGGCGGACAGGTCGGCCATCGTGATCGGACCGACCCGGTCACGCAACGCTTCGGCGACCAGCCCGGTGCCGGCGCCGTACTCGAACAGCCGCTCGGTTCCCGTGAGCGCGACTTCCTCTGCGATCCGACGAGCCGTGGTCGCGGCGCGCGCGATCTTGGCGTCGTCGTCCCAGGTTGCGGCTCGTTCATCGAAGCTCTCGGGGCTTCCGTGCTCGTGCGCGTGTCCGTGGTCGTGCGCGTGTTCGTGCTCGTGCCCGTGCGCGTGTCCGTGGTCGTGCCCGTGTTCGTGGTCGTCGTCGTCGTGTCCGTGGTCGTGGTCGTGCCCGTGCTCATGCGCGTGACCGTGACCGTGCCCGTGTTCGTGCCCGTGTTCGTGCTGGTGGTCGTGCGCGTCGGTCTCGTCGGTCATGGCCGCCACGCTACCGACGCCCCGGCGGACGCGGAACGGGTCGCCCGGTGCGACGATCGGGCGACGGTGCTGCCGCGACGCCGCGACGGATCAGCCGCCGAAGTACCGACGCGGGTTGTCGATGAGCATCGCGTCGACCTGCGCGTCGCTGACACCGAGGGCACGCAACGCGGGCAGCACGTCGTTGCTGATGTGTTCGTAGTTCCAGTTCGGCATGAGCGTGTCGACCAACTCCGGTGAATCGGGCCCGAACCAGTCGATCCGACACGACGCGTCGTGGCTGAGAACCATCCGATCCGCATATCCCCGCCTCGCGAGTTCGGCGATCGTGGCGACGCGCGCGTCGGTCGTCGCGAACACGTCCAGCCCGAACCGGTCCATGCCGAGGGTCGCACCCGTGTCGGCGAGCGACGCCAGCCAGTCGACATCGGTGGAGTCGCCGGTGTGGCCCAACACGACCTTGGTCAGGTCGACCTCTTCGTCCTCCAGGATCTCGATGACACGGTCCGCGGTGTGCTCCGCTGCGCTGGTGTGCACGGTGATCGGCGCGCCCGTGACCACCGAGGTTCGGGCGACGGCCCGCAACGCGTGCTCGACGTCGGGTGTCATCGGGTCGTGCTCGACCGCACATTTCAGAAACGCCGCCTTCACGCCCGTGTCGCCGATCCCCTCGGTGATGTCACGGGTGAAGTCACGGACGAGCGGATCATCGCCCCCCAAGGGGCGCCCGGGCCCCTGCATCGAATAGGGGAACGGCAGCGAGTCATAGGTGTACACACCCGTGGCGACGATGATGTTGACGGGCACCCGGGGCGCGAGGCGTAACAGGCGTGTGACGTCCCGTCCGAGGCCGAGCACCGTGGGGTCGACGATCGTGGTGATGCCCTTGTCGGCCAGCCGGGTCAGCTTTTCGGCGGCACGGTCGAGTTCGGCCGTCTCGTCCCACCAGCCTCCTTCGCCGTAGTTGTGCAGGTATTCGGCGTTCATCGTGAACACGTGCTCGTGCATGAGGGTGGGCCCGAGGTCGGCGACGTCGACCGGTCCGGTGAGGGTTT
>JAFDWI010000359.1 GCA_018268545.1 Actinomycetota bacterium | reverse complement strand
GTCGATCGTGCCGACGATCCGCGGTTCGACGACGGGAGTCTGTCCGGGAAGCGTCGCGAGCGCCCGGGTGAGTTTCGCCTGGTCGAGCGTGACGGTGATCGGCACGCGACGCGGACGGATCCACGAGAGCACCCAGTCGACGGGTCGGAGAACCGGCGGGTCCGAACGCCCGACCTTTCTCGCGGCGGCCAACGTCGCACCGGCGTCGACGTGGAGGCCGAGGTCACCGGCGGACATCGGATGGTCGTGGCCGTCGATGATGAACACGACGGTGCCCTTTCCGTAACGGGCATCGGCTCGTGCGAGTGCCGCGTCCAGCGGTGCACCGTCCAGGCGGCTCAGATCCACGTTCTCGACTGTGGTGTTCCGGGCGATCCGGCCGTGCAGGGTCCCGTAGTCGATCGCCCACGCCGCCACGATCGCAACGATCAGGGTGATCAACCCGATGGTGAACCAACCCCGCCATGTCGGCTTCCGGAGGCGACGGCGACGCCGCGGCGCGCTTTGGGGTCGGTCGTCGGAGACGGACATGGAAGGCCCATTCTCCCACGCGGGCCGACCGATCCCACGCCATCGCGGTGGCGATACCGGTGCGACTACGCTCACCACGTCGCCCCGCGGACGTGAGGTGACCACGCCGCGCGATGGTCGCCGCGTGCAGATCGACCGAACAGGGGGCCCTCGATGGGGCAGTTGTGCAAAGACCGAGTGTGTGTCGTCACCGGCGCCGGACGGGGGATCGGGCGCGAGCACGCGCTGCTGCTCGCCTCACACGGCGCGAAGATCGTCGTGAACGACCTCGGCGGGTCGATGGACGGTGAGGGGCACGAATCGGGTCCGGCCCACGACGTCGTCGCGGAGATCGTCGCAGCCGGTGGTGAGGCGGTCGCGAACACCGACGACATCTCGAGCTTCGACGGTGCCGAGAAACTCATCCGCCAGGCGGTGGACACCTTCGGCGACCTCCACGCCGTCGTCAACAACGCGGGGATCCTGCGGGACCGGATGTTGACGAACATGACCGAGGCCGAATGGGACGCGGTGATCAAGGTCCACCTCAAGGGCACGTTCGGTCCGAGCCACTTCGCCGCGGCCTACTGGCGTGACCGGTCCAAGGCGGGCGATTCCGTCGACGGCCGCATCATCAACACCTCGTCGCCCTCGGGTATCTACGGGAACATCGGCCAGACGAACTACGGCGCGGCGAAGGCCGGGATCGCCGCGTTCACGATCATCGCGTCGATGGAGCTGGCCCGCTACGGGGTCACCGTCAATGCGATCGCGCCGGCAGCGTTGACCCGTATGACCGAGAACCTCGGGATGGGCAAGGTCGACGACGAGATGAAGGAGAAGTTGTCGCCCAAGTGGATCGCCCCGTTGATCTGCTGGCTCGCGTCGCCCGAGAGTGCATCGGTCACCGGGCGGGTGTTCGACATCACGGGGATGGAGATCGCAGTGGCCGAAGGGTGGCACAAGGGGCCGACCGCACCCGCGCGGCACGACCCCGAAGAGCTGGGCCCGCTCGTGCTCGACCTCGTCTCGCAGGCCCGGCCGAACGCCGACATGTTCGGCCACGACAAGACCGACGGGTGAGCGATGCCGATCAATCCTGACGCGGTCGGTTCGGTCGGGGAACCGGCGCGGCACTCCTGGGACGAACGCGATGTCATGTTGTACGCGCTCGGTGTCGGTGCCGGGCTCGACGACCTGGCGTTGACGACCGAGAACACGAGCGGCGTGGATCTGACGGTTCTCCCCTCGATGGCGGTCATCCTCGGCGGCGGTGGCGGCAACGCGCTCTCGGGCATCGGGACGTTCAACCCGGTGATGTTGGTGCACGGGGGCCAGTCGTTCCGCGTGCACGGTTCCATCCCGACGTCGGGGGTCGTGAGTACCGTCGGCGAGGTGACGGCGATCTGGGACAAGGGATCGGGCGCGGTCGTCGAGTTCACGTCGACGACGAAGCTGGAGGGTTCCGACGACGTGCTCTTCAGCCAGGTGACGTCGATCTTCCTTCGAGGTGAAGGTGGATTCGGTGGCGAACGAGGTCCCTCCGGCCCGCAGAACGTCCCACCGGACCACGCCGCGGATGATCAGATCGTCCTGTCGACCCGCGAGGATCAGGCACTGTTGTACCGGTTGTCCGGTGACCACAATCCCTTGCACTCGGACCCGTCGTTCGCGGCTGCGGCCGGGTTCGACCGGCCGATCCTGCACGGATTGTGTACCTACGGGTTCACCTGTCGAGGCTTGATCACGGCGTTGTGCGACGGTGATCCGACCCGCCTGTCCTCGATGGACGGTCGCTTCTCGTCACCGGTCTACCCCGGCGAGACGCTCACGGTTCGGGTCTGGCGTTCCGGTGACGGCGAAGCCGTGTTCACGACACACGGCTCGGACGACCGGGTCGTCATCTCGGCGGGCCACACGACCTGGCGCGACTGAAAACACTCCGGTGTGACCGGCCGGCGGGCCGTGGGTTCACCAGGGCACGGAGTAGCGGAAGATCTTCCGTACGACCGACCCGAACTGGCGCGCCAGCCCACCGGTGTTGTACGGCACGCCGTGTCGTTCGCAGATCGCTCGAACCCGTGGCGCGATCTCGGGGTAGCGGTGCGCGGGGAGGTCGGGGAAGAGGTGGTGTTCGATCTGGTGCGACAGGTTGCCGCTCATGATGTGGAACAGCGCGCCGCCTTCGATGTTCGCCGATCCGGTGATCTGACGGAGATACCACTGGCCCCGGGTCTCGTTCTCGGTGTCGTCGGGAAACGCGATCCGGGTTCCGTCGGGGAAGTGTCCACAGAAGATGATCGTGAAGGCCCAGACGTTCCGGACGACGTTCGAGGCGAGGTTGCCGAGGAACGTGAGGGGCGCGAGTGGGCCGGTCAGTGCCGGGAACACCACGTAGTCCTTGAGGATCTGACGGCCCGCCTTGGCCCCCATCTCCCGGCGGATCTGTCGCGTCTCGGCCCAGGATCGTTCGCCGTCGATGATGCGTTCGATCTCGAGTTCGTGCAACATCACTCCCCATTCGAACCCGACGGCGAGGATCGCCGCCAACAGCGGATTGAACAGGTGTTGTGGCGTCCAACGCTGCTCCGGGGCGATGCGCAACAGCGCGTAGCCGATGTCGCGGTCCTTGTCGAGGATGTTGGTGTAGGTGTGGTGCAGATGATTGTGCGAGTGCTTCCAGTGGGCCGCCGGAGAGACGGTGTCCCACTCGAAGCGGGCCCCCGACAACTCGGGGATACCCGCCCAGTCGTACTGGCCGTGCATCACGTTGTGGCCGATCTCCATGTTGTCGAGGATCTTCGAGGCGCTGAGCGCGGCGACGGCGCCGATCCACAACGGGGGAAGCCACCCGCCGTAGAACATCACGCGTCCGGCGATCTCGAGCGACCGCTGGACCCGCAACATCCTGGTGAGGTACTCGATGTCGCGGGTGCCCAGATCGGCGACGACCTCGGCACGGATGGCGTCGAGTTCGGCACCGAACGCCTCGATGTCCAACTCCGGGACGTCGCCGGATCGGGGATGGTCGGGGACGAGGGTGATCGGGGTCACGGTGGTTCCGAAGACGTCGTCGGAGTCGTTGTCGAGGGGTGCGGTTGCGGACACG
>JAFDWI010000358.1 GCA_018268545.1 Actinomycetota bacterium | reverse complement strand
CGCCGACTGCGGCGGTGCCCGCCGCCGCCTTTCGGAGCGCGCTCCGTCGATCGATGAATGCCGCTCCCGCGGGTGGCGTGACCCGTTCGACCAGGAGTCCGGCGTCGGCGAGTCGATCGAGCGTCGACCAGATCACTTCGACCTCGACCTGCTCGCCGGTCTGGGCGCCCACTGCCCGAAGAAGTTCCGCTTGGTCGCGGGTGCCGTCCGCGAGTTGGAAAACGGCTGCAGCGATCGGACCGAGGGCGGTGACCGTGTTCTGATCGCCGTCGACCACCACCGCGCCATCGTCGGTGATCGCGACGTGCAGTCCGGCGCGCGTCGTTGCATTCATGGGATACCCCTTGTTCGGCTCTGATGGCGCGCCTTCCACGGCCGGATCTGCTCACCAGCGCCCATGATCCGACTCGCAACCCGAGGCCGAGGCCGATGTCGTGCCCTCCACGTGAGCGGCCGAGCGGTCGAGATGCGCCGCGGACCCTGATCCATCGCCGTGTCTGACGCGGCATGGGTACCACCGGGCAACGACTTCCCGGTGATCCCGGGCGATTGCTACCATCGGAGCACTCGAAGGTCGCCACGTGGCGACCTGCACGGGGCTATAGCTCAGTTGGTAGAGCGCTTCCATGGCATGGAAGAGGTCTGGGGTTCGATTCCCCATAGCTCCACGGAACAAACCCCCAGGTCGCAAGGCCTGGGGGTTTCGCTGTCACAGGGCGTGCGTACGGTGCTGGCACACTTTTGGCACACTTCGACGTCGGAGTGTGCCACCGACACCGAGAGGCACACATGGGTTACGGCGACGGAACGATCGTCCGAGAAGTTTCCGGACGGTACCGGGGCGCACGGACGATCAACGGCACACGCGTGTTCGCGCGGGGCGCGACCCGCAAGGAGGTGCGCGACAAACTCCGGGCCCGCGAGGCCGCTGCCGCGTCCGGTCTGCAGGCGGCCCCGAGCCTGAAGCTGGGCGAGGTCCTCGAGGCGTGGCTGGAGGAGGCATCACCGAATCGAGCCCGGGTGAACTCATCGAACACGATCGAGGCGCACCGCTGGGCGGTCGACCAGCACCTCGTCCCGAACCTCGGGTCAATCCGTTTGCAGGATCTGACTCGCGAGCACATCGAGCGTGCGTTCAAGTCGTTGGCCAAGGGTGGGGAGCGTTCGACGTCGGCCAAGGGGTTGGGTCATGACAGCCTCGTGAAGCTGCGGGCGACGTTGCACATGGCGCTCGACTGGGCGATCCGTCGCCGTCTGATCCGTTGGAACAGTGCCGACGGGGTCGAGATCCCCAAGACGGCGAAGCCACCGGTGAAACGCAAGTCGCTCTCCCCAGATCAGGTCACCGCGTTGATGCGTGCCGCTGCCGACGACAAGCAGTACGGCGCGGTGTGGGTCGTGATGTTGGCGGCCGGTCTACGACCGGGCGAGGTGACGGGCCTGTCTCGCGAGTCGGTGGACCTGGAGGCCGGGGTCATCCACGTGGTCCAGTCACTCGCTCGCGTCAGGGACGCCGAGGGTCACCAGTTGCTCCGCCCCGGGCCGGTGAAGGCATCGAGCCGTCGGTCGGTGGCGATCCCTCCGGTGGCGGTGACCGCGTTGCGGGAACATCTGCACCGGACCGATGAACGTCGAGCACTCGCCGGAGATGCATGGACGAAGTTGGATTGGGATCCGGCGTTCACCACGACCTGGGGCACACCGGTCGATCCGTCGAACCTTCGCCGGCTGTTCCGCAAGGTGCTGGCCGCCACGGGGATCGAGGGTCACTGGACGCCGTACGAGTTGCGGCACACGTCGATCTCGTTGTTGAGCGACGCAGGGGTCGACAAGCGCCTGATCGCGGACGCCGCGGGCCACCGCACGACCCGCATGGTGGACCTCACCTATCGCCACGCCCTCCGCGACGTCCACGAGGCACCCCTGGAGATGGAACGGTTCCTGAACGCTGAGTCGAGTAACGAGCCGAGGGAGTGAGGAAGCCAATGCGCCCCACTCAGCCGACGTCACAAGTTACCTTGTCATCTCCCACGGATCGCCTTAGGATCGAACAGTGAACGCGCGGCCGATCGTCGCGCCGAGTGCCCGGAAACACGAGGTGAGTGATGCCGACATGCTCCACGCCTTCGACCATCCGATCAGAGTGTTCGAACTCGACGAGGGCCTCACGCTCATCGTCGGGCCGTCATCTTCGGCCCAGCTGTTGGAGATCGGGGTCGTTGCGGGTGACCTCGCCCTGGTCATCGTCCACGCCATGCCCGCCCGAGACAAGTTCCTGAGGTGACCACCATGCCCAAGAGTGTCCAGGAGATCCTCGATCACGCCGATGAACTGGCGAAGCGGTTCGAGGACTACGAACCTGATCTGGCCGATGAGCGCAGCCCCGACTCGTTGGCTCATCTGCGCGACGCAGCCCTGGCAAGGTCGAGCGCTGAATCCGCCGTGGTTGACGCGGTGGACGCTGCACGCGCCGACGGTCTTTCGTGGGCCACGATCGGATCCGTACTCGGGACTTCAGGTGAAGCGGCCCGTCAGCGTTACGGACACCGACAGACGACGTGATGATTCGACTGACGTCGGCACGCCGCGCACGCACGACGAAGCCCGCCACCTGATCGACACCGCCATCGTCCACAAGACCTCGGCACCACGATGCATGGCCGATCAGCACTGGTGGTTCAGCGGCAATCCGCGGCTGGCGCCGACTGGAGCGCTCCTCGTCAGCGGACCCGACGGCGTGTCAGCGAAACGGTGTCCAGAGGATGTACATGACGGTCGGTATGAACGGACAGGCAATCAGGCCAACGCTCGCGATCCGTCTCGCCTTGGGTGTCCGCGGCGGGGTTCGCGTGAAGATCGGACTGACAAGCAAGACGAACGTGAGGGGGAACCACCAGTACGTGAAGTAGTAGAGCAACACTCCGAAGCCGACAGCACAGAGCGGTGCTGCCACACGGAATCCGTACCGTCGCGACGCCAACCCCAGCCACAGCAACGCATTCACGAAGATCCACATCCCGCCGGCCAGCAGATCTTTCGAGACGATCTCGCCTTGGTTCTCAGCGGCCCCCGACGCAATGAATGAGCCCATGAACACCGCGCTGGCCGCGATCGCGCCGAGCAACATCCAGAGTCGTAGATACGGGCTGCCAATTCCCCACTGACCCGCGTTCGCCCTGGCGCGCTGCGGGCTCACGCCCTCGCCGACCGGCCGCTCCTCCCGAAGCGGCGCCTCCAGGGGCCACCACCAGCCGATGAACTTCCGATAGGCGATGGTGTCGCGGTTCACACGGCCACGGTATCCAACGCCTGTTGAACCGTGTCGTGTCGGCCCGCCCACCGGGCAGCGCTCATGCCCACGAGGCCAACAAGGACTCGATTTCGTCTGTCTCGAATGTCGTGTACAGATTGCACGACGAAAGGCTCGCCCGTTCCCGAAGGCCGGAGGTGCCCTTCGACGCTCGTCAGTGCTCGTACACGTCTCGGCGGTGGCCGAGGTGGACGACCACGACCAGCAGGACGTCGTCTTCGACGGTGTAGATGATGCGGTAGTCGCCGACACGCACACGTAGCGCCGGCCGTCCCCGAAGCGACCGGGCACCCGGGGGATACGGATCCTCGGCGAGCAAAGCGATCACTCCCTGGATCCTGCGACGAATCTGCGGGTCGAGCTTGCGCAATGCCCGTGCCGCGGCCGGGCGGACCTCGATCCGGTAGCGGTTCAATCCCACCCGAGATCGGCCTTGACCTGCTCCCAGGGAATGTTCGGACCTTCTTCGGCCATCGCCTCGTCGAACGCGGCGATGTCCTCGATCTCCTCCAGGGCGCTCAACAGCTCCTCGTAATGCTCGGGGCTCACGAGCACACCCGCCGGCTGACCGCGTCGTTCGACGAGGACCGGCTGGGTGCGCGCCGATTCCACAGCGGAGGCCAGCTGCTCGCGCAACTCGCTGATCGTCATGGTGATCATGATCTGATTGTACATCTCAACTTCTGAAACGTACACGAGTGCGTGCTCGACGGATCGACGGGTAGCGCCTCCGGCCGTATCCACGAACAAACGGTCGTGGGTCATCGCGACAGGCCCTGGTCTCGAGCAGGCGGATTGACGGCGAACCCCAACGGGGACCGCTGCGGCTGCGGCGGTGAGGGACGCGGGCGGGACGGTGGTTGGCGGTGACGTCGGCGCATCTCGGTGATGATTCGATCGCGATCAGGCCTGGTCACCTCGAGGTCTCGACCGGCACCTCCCCCACCCGCCGATCGATCCTCGGCGTCAACCGCCGATTGAGGTCGGGAGACCGCCGCGTCCGGATCGAACAGTTCGGCTTGGACGACCAGGGCTGGCCGGTCGATCCAGTCGCTGTCGACGGATCGGCGCAGCAGGTCAACAGCGTCGGTGTCCTCGTCCTCCACGACGAACGCGTCGTTGCTGTGACGCCCGCGGGTCATGGGGACGTACACACCGCGGCAGTCGGTTGGTGCATCGAGGAAGAGCAACGACCGATCGACGGTGCGGCCTTGGCTGGCGTGGCTGGTCTCGGCGTAGGCAAGTTCGACGTGTTCATCCACGTACTCGCGGTCGACCCGCACCACGCCGGTCGACCCGGTGAGCGTCAGGCTTCCGTCTCCGTGGACGATCCGGACGACCCAGCGGTCCCGGTTCTTGACCATCTGACCGGTGTCGGTGCGTTTGGCGCGATCGTTGCGACGGGTGACGACCTCGTCACCCGCGTGGATCACGACGTCACCGACCTGACGTTTCTCGGCGGCTTCGTGGAGTTCACCGCAGGTGATCCGGCGGGACTGTGCGGCGAGGTTCAGCGCGGTGACCGCTTCACGGGTCGGGGCGGTCATCGACACCGACTCCCCTACCGTTCTCGCTGTCCACCAGCGGTCGACGACCTGGTCGATCATGCGTTCGCGGTCACCACCATGGATCCGCCCGTGGCGGTCGTACATGCCGATCACGTCGCTCATCCCCTGGCGCAGCCGGAGGCTCGCCTGCTGTTCCCATGGTTCGGCGAATCGGTGGACGGTGCCGAGCAGGTGGGTGTCGAGCCGATCACACAGCACGTCGAACATGCCGCCACGCCCGACCGGGGCGAACTGACGCGGATCACCCACCAGCACGATCCGCCAGGCTTTCTCGTCCGCGAGTGCGAACAGCGCGCGGAGTTTGTCGGTGGCGACCATTCCGGCCTCGTCCACCAGCACGGTCGCCCCGGCGGGCAGGTCGTACTCCCAGATCGGGGCGCCTTGCCCGTCGTGTTCACACAGCAGCTTGTCGACCGTGTCGGCGCTGACGCCGGTTTCGGCCTCGAGGACCGCCGCGGCCGTTGCCGACGGGGCAACGCCGAACACGACCCGGCCGTCGTGGTGGAACTGCTCGACGGCTGCGCTGAGCGCGGTGGTCTTGCCCGTCCCGGCAGGCCCCACGACGGTGACGATCCCGACGGTGCCGGCGACGGCCGCGGCTGCGTCGAGCTGATCGGCTCCGAGGACGACCCGATCCCGATCATCCGTAGCGTCAGCGTGGGTGGCGGCGACACGTCGGCGTAGCGCGACGGAGGGTTCCCCACCGGCCTCCAGACGGCGGTCAGCTAGGAGGACCAGTTCGATCTCCTCGTCCAGGATCGCTTCGGTGGTGAACCGACGGTTCTGGGGTTTCTCGGTGATCGGGCGACCATCACGTCGACACGGGATCCCTTGGGGCGGTGTCGGGGTGATGTCGATGAGTCGCTCGGATTCGATCCGCTGCGCGATCGCTTCGATCATCTCGATCGTCGTGGTGGCAGCGGCTGCGATCGTGGTCGGAAAGACTCTGGCGACTTCACGGATGATGTCGGTCGAGGTCCAGGTGGACTGGCGTGCACTCAACGCTTCGACCGCGTCGGTCATGACGTTCTCGGTCGTCTCGACGTCCAGGATCGTGGGCTCCGCCCGATGGAGCGCCTCGGCAACGAGGCGATCCGGTACGACGCCAAGTGATACCAGACGTCCCATCCACTGTTGGGCGAGCGTCTCCGCGTCGTTGGAGACCTTCGCACCCCGGCTCTCGAGCGCGGCCTCACGCTGCAGACGCCACCGTTCCTTGCCGGTCGGTTCCCGCTCCTGGGACCGACGGAACCGCTGCATCTTGGTATCCAGTCGTTTCTCGTACGCGGCGGTACGTGACGAGAACTCCCGGTTCACATCCAGTGGGACATCCGCGAGCTCGCGGGCGATCTCGCCCTCGGGCGACCACCGCAGCCCGAGCCGTGCAGTCAGTTCGGCCTGCAACGTCGCGTGGTACAGCGCGGACAGCTTGGGCTGGTCCTGCATGATGATCTCGGCGGCGAGCGCCAACCAGCGGCCGTCAGCCGCCAGGACCCGGTTCGGGATGACCAGGTGCGTGTGGAGTTGCGGGTCGAGAGCCCGGCTCGTGTGCTCCTGCACCGCCATCGCCACGATCCCGGCCACATCCACGTGGCAGATCTCTCCCTGCCACCGGTAACGGGTGGTGGCACGGTCCTCGACCCACCGTTGCACGGCGGTCACCGCGGCGTCGTGAGCGTCGAGGACCTCACGCGCCACGTCGTGTCCGGCGACGGCCATGAGCACCGACACCGACTTGGGTGCGCTGAACGTCAGGTCATAGAGGCGGACGTCGCGCTCCCGATGCTTGCGCCCCAGCGGCTCACCGGTGTCCGGATGGTTGCCTTCGCACAGACGCAGGAACTGCTCGTCGTCGACCGGACCGGTCAACCCGAGTGCTTCGGCACCCTGGCCGAGCCAGCGACGCATCCCGTCGGTGCCGTCCAGGTAGTACGTACCGAGCTCCTCGACGTAGTAGTCGCCGGCGCCTTCGGCCTGGCGTTTCACGCAGCGGACGGTCACCGTCCGCCCCCACACCATGGTGTGCAACCGTCTGGCCTTTCTTGCGACAGTGAATGGAGCGCATGCGTCATGGGTTTCTCCGGGGGTCGGTGGGCTGGCCCGTCAGGCGGACGTGGGCGTCGAGGCTCGTGGGGTGACGGTGGTGCCGGTCGGGTCGAGGTGGATCCGGTAGGCGGGGGTGGTGCGGGTGGAGACGGTCGCGGGGAGCACATCGACGACCCCGGCGGTGCGCAACACGCGGAGTCGACGGTGCACGGTGTCCTTGGACATCGGTGCGAGCCGGTCCGCGATGGCCCGGAGGCTGAGCGTCGCGGTCAACCCCTCAGGGTCGGGCTCAGCGGCAGCGAGCAGCACGTGCAGCACGGCGACCCCGTCGGGGCCGACACGTCGCCACAGCTCGAACGCCGCCGGATAGGTGTGCCGAACGTCGACGTCGACCGATGTCACACCTCGGCAGCCTGGGCTTCGAGCCGCTCGGCCACGAACTCGTTGATCGCGTCGACCGGGACACGTCGCGCTCGCCCGATGCGGACCGAACGCAGCTCACCGGCCCGGATCAGGTTGAACACCATCGTCCGGCTGAGCGCCAGGGCGTCCGCGGCTTCATCGGTGGTCAGTAGTGCCTTCACGGGTCATCCTCCGTCTGTGTCATCAGGGAGCGGGTTGCTCCCGCTACACACATGGGGGCGTCCGCGGCCCACCACGCACCGAAGTACCCGCCATGGCCGAAACGACCATCCCGGTGCGCGGATCACACACGGAGAGGCTCCCGGGGAACTTCCGGGCGTCTGCTGAGCGAGCCGGGAATCTCATTCACCTCAGGCTCTCGACGATCGGTACAGGTATAGTTCCTATACCGTTTCGGGAGGTGCTCTTGGAGTTCGAGTTCGAGTTCGATGACGAGAAGAGCAGAACGAACGCACGGAAGCACGGCATCGACTTCATCGAGGCGCAGATCCTGTGGACCGACCCCGAGCGTGCCGAGGTTCCCGCACGGACGGTCGACGAACCACGTTGGATGGTCATCGGGCGGATCGCCGGCATCACCTGGTCCGCTGTGATCACCTACCGCGGCGACACGATCAGGCTCATCTCGGTGCGGCGATCACGCAAGGAGGAGATCACGATCTATGAACGCTGAAGAGTTCGACACCCGATTCGATGACGGTCACGACGTCACCGACCAGCTGGACCTCGACAAGGTACGTCGGCCCGGTCGTGAACAGCGTCGCGTCAACGTCGATTTCCCGACCTGGATGGTCCAAGCACTCGACGACGAAGCCCGACGCCTCGGCGTGACCCGCCAGTCGATCATCAAGGTCTGGATCGCCGAGCGTCTGGAGAAGTCGACACCCCCTGCCGCTTGACGACCCCCGAGTGGCACACTTTTGGCACACTTTCCCGGTGTATCGTGATGAACCGATACACACCGCCATACCGTTCGCACCCCTTCTGACCTGGAGAAACGGAACTCTGGTGAATCTCCACGGACCCGGAAATGCT
>JAFDWI010000357.1 GCA_018268545.1 Actinomycetota bacterium | reverse complement strand
GCCTCGAACGACGTGCCACGGCCGGGGTCGAACCGATCGACGGCGCGGATCAACCCGATCGATGCGACCTGGACGAGGTCCTCGAAGGGGATCCCCCGGCGAGCGAACCGCGCCGCGACCCGGCGAGCGAGGGGCAGATGCCGCCGCACCAGGCGTGATCGGAGATCCGGACTACCGCTGTGGCGGTAATCGACGAATCGTGCACGTCGTTCATGCCTCGGGAGTGTTGCAACGGAGCTGGTCTGCATGTCGTCCTCGCCTTTCGAGCGGCCCCCTCGGGCCCGCTCCTCGCCTGGTGTTCACGTCGGATCTTCCGCGTCGAACCGCGCCCGAATCGTCGATCGCCCATCGGCATCATCTTCGAGGTCGCAGCTCGTCGTAGTTGCTGAGAAGATCGCCGCTGCCTCGGGCCCCATGGTCGTCGAGACGGGTGCGCCGCTGCACCACATCGCAACCGTGAAGCCCCGAGCATCGACGGCGAACTCGGTGTGCAGCGACCGTCGATCGACGCCGGCCGGCCCGGGGTCGCCCGATCCGATGAGAATCCGTGCGGCTTCGCCCAATGCGATCCGCACGTCTTCGACCCGATCGAGGTCGAACCCGCCTTGCGCGGCCAACTGGGCGCCAGCGATGCGCACCAGCGGAATCGACATCGACGTGGCCGGTGCGTCGAGCACGACGACATCACCGTTCACTCGACGCCGACCCGTTTTTCGATGGTACGAACCATACCGATACCCCGCAGTTGATCCTTTCGCTACGTATTTGACCACTCCGATGCGAAAGGATCAAGGGGCCCTTCGGCCTATTTCCGAACGGACCGACCGTCGAACTCACCCATTCCCTCGAACGCCCCGCTCATGCCGCTCCAGAGCAACCGGGTGAGTTCGTCGACCAGTTCGGTCCGGGGGGTCGAGGGCCGGGCCACCCAGTCGTCTCCGGCAAGGTGCACCGCACCCACGATGCCATAGGACCACGGCCGCGCCGACGAGGTGTCCAGGCCGACCGAACGAAGCCCTTCGGCGAGCGTGCGGGCGATCACCGCCGCTAGCCGATCGACCAAGGTCGACATCGCCGACCCGCGGGGCGGAAGGCGCGACGTGAGAAAGCGGTACAGGCTCGGGTCCTCCTCGATCGTCTCGACATACGTCGCGATCGATCGTCGGAGCAGCTCGACCGGCTCACCCCGCGATGTGAGGATGTCGCCGAGCCGGTCGGCGAGTTCGCCGACGAACCGTTCGGCGAGTGCCTCGATGAGGCCTTCGCGGTCGCCGAAGTGCCGGTACAGGATCGGTTTGGACACCCCTGCCGCCTGCGCGATCGCCTCCATCGAGGCACCCGGACCTTCGACCGTGATGACCGCGATCGCCGCGTCGAGATAGCTCTCACGGCGTTCGGCCCGCTCCTTGGCCCGATCCATCGGGGTCGACCGGGTCGACCGATCCGGGTTCGACGCACGCTGTTTCTTCGGGCCTGTTGGCCGTGTCATGGATTTCCCTCCTCGAGATCGGCGTGGCGGAGTGCCCACGCGTACATGGCGATTCCCGACGCGACGCCCGCATTCACCGAGCGCGTCGAGCCGAACATCGTGATCGAACACACCGCCGACGCCGCGGCCCGTGCCTCCTCGGACAGGCCGGGGCCTTCCTGGCCGAACACCATCACGCAACGCTCGGGAAGATCGAAGTGTTCGATCGGCACCGACCCGACGAGGTTGTCGACACCGATCACCGGCAGGGATGCATCCGCCGCCCAACGGCACAGGTCAGTCGTGTCCGGGTGGTGGTGCACGTGCAGGTAGCGGTCGGTGACCATGGCGCCCCGGCGATTCCAACGCCGATTGCCGACGATGTGCACCCCGGCCACGTTGAACGCGTTCGCGTTGCGCACCACCGTCCCGATGTTCATGTCGCTCGACCAGTTCTCGATCGCCACATGGAACGGATGCCGCCGGGTGTCCAGGTCGGCGACGATCGCGTCGACCGCCCAGTAGCGGTACCGGTCGATGACGTTCCGACGATCACCGTGCGCGAGGAGTTCGGCGTCGAGACGCGGGTCGTCGGGCCAGGGCCCGGGGTGGGGCGGAACACCGATCTCCCGGTCCGGGTCGACCGGTCCGAGCGATGCCGACCCATCCACGATCGGTCCCTCGACGACCATGGGGCGCACCCGAGGGGCCATCAGTCGCCACCCGAGTCGAACCGAGGACGACCCATCTGGGTGCGCACCGGCACGACCTGCGGATTCACCAGCGAGCGCCGTTGCCAGTTCGCGCCGTCGACGACGAGGGTGTGCCCGGAGATGAACCGGGCATACGGTGACGCGAGGAACGTGGCCGCCCAACCGAGTTCACGTCGGTGCCCGGTGCGCATCGCCGGCTGACGGTCGTCGGTTCCCGGAGCCCGATCGAGATTCGCGGCAATGTCCGCGGTCATGTCCTCGTGCGGGAACAACCCCGGGACGAGCGCGTTGACCTGGATCCCGTAGGGGCCCCACTCGACGGCGAGCGTCTCGGTGAGGTTCTTCACGCCGGCCTTCGCCGCGGCGGAATGCGCGAACCCGGGCCCGCCGGTCCACGCATAGGACGCGCCGATGTTCACGATCGATCCCGGTGTCCGAGCTTCGAGGTGGCGGCGACCGAACTCACGGCTGCACAGGAACGTACCGGTCAAGGTGATGTCGACGACCGTCCGCCACGCGTTGGGGCTCATGTCCTCGGCGGGCACCGGGAAGTTCGCCGCCGCGTTGTTGACCAGGACGCCGGGCAGCCCGAACGCCCGCTCGGCGGTGTCGAACGCGGACGCGACCGCATCCGCGTCACGGATGTCGCAACTGGTCACGATTCCACGGGCCCCGATGTCGGCGAACATCGCCTCGGCTGAATCGAGGTGTTCGGCCTTGCGGCTCGCGACGACGAGCGCCGCGCCGAGCCGGCCGAACTCGGCGGCGATCGCCTTGCCCAGGCCGGTGCCGCCTCCGGTCACGAGCACCACGACATCGTCGAACGTGCCCGGCGGCAACGCGCTCGCCCCCAGCGGTGGCGGCTCGGGCAACCCGATGATGGTGGGATCGGTTTCGGGACCGGGTTCGTCGGGCATCGTGTCAGCTTCCCGTGTAGCGCGGGGCACGGTCCTCGGCGCGTGCCGCCTTGAACTCGGCGAAGTCGTCGCTCCGGTTCAAGAACGTCTGGTAGATGAGCTCGTCGTCCATCGACGCCCGCACGGCCGGCCGCAACTGGTGCGCGAGCACCTTGCGTGCGAGCTTCACCGCGACCGCCGGTCGTGCCGCGATCTCCTCGGCCATCGAGCGAACCGTCGCATCGAGTTGGTCCGCGGGCACGACACGGGAGACGACTCCGTGCGCGTACGCCTCGTCGGCCTCCATGACCCGACCCGTGAGCACGAGGTCGGACACCACACCGTGACCGCACATCTGCGCGAGCACGGCGACACCGCCGGTGTCGGGGATGACCCCGTGGGTCAGCTCGGGAAGTCGGAACCGCGTGTCGTGCGCCGCGACGCGGATGTCGGCGAGCAACGCCCGTTGGAAGGACCCGCCCATGGTCCAGCCCTTGCACGCGACGATCACCGGCGCGTCCAGATCCCACAACTGCTGGATCCCGCGGTGTCCGCGTCGCATCAGCTCATGGTGTGACAGCTCGACCTTGATCGTGCCGATCGCCGAGACGTCCCGCCCCGAGGAGAACGACCGGCCTTCGCCGCGCCAGATCACCGCACGGACCTCCGGTCGCTGTTTCAGGTCGCGCAGGATCTCGAACAGCGCCGCGTCCATCTCGTCGTCGAACGCGTTGTGTTTCGGGTCGTTGTCGTTGGTGATCGTCGCGATCGGGCCGTCGATCTCGCAGTGGATCCGTTGGGTCATTGCTTGTCGTGCTCTCCCGGTCGCGGTCGAGGCGCCGCCTCGCAGACGGTCGCGCATATGGCATCGGTCACCGTACGCGTTTCGCCATTGTCCCAGGTGTTACCATCCGTAACCTCATCGAACCGGTACGGAGGTGCCTGACGAATGGCCGTTTTTCTTTCCGACGAATGGATCGCCGCAGCCAAGAAGGTCCAGGAGGAGTCGACCGATCTGGGTGAGCCGGCCGTGAAGGTTCGCCTCAACCTGGACGTGACCGATGTTCCGTCGGAGATTTCTTCCGATGTGGTTCCGGCACACCTGAACACATCCGAGGGGCAACTCGATCTCGACACCGGGCACATGGACGCCCCGGAGATCGCGATCAAGATCGACTACCAGACCGCGAAGGCCATCCTCGTCGAAGGCAACGGCCAGGCGGGCATCAACGGTTTCATGGCCGGCAAGGTCAAGCTGCTCTCGGGTGACCTCTCGAAGCTGATGGCCGTCGCCCAGGGGATCGAGAAGGTCGTGTCCCCCGAGGTCGCGCAGCGCCTGAAGGACATCACCGACTGACGCCGGACCGGCGCGACGCGACCGGGTCGCGTCAGCCGGTGTAGGTCGGGCGGACGGCGACCGGGGTCGCCACGGGTGCCGCCGGTGCAGTGGGTCCGGCGGGACCCGGCGTGTTCGCCGTGCAGTCGGTCGGCGTCATTCCGACCGGGACGACACAGATCGCGTGCGAGCCCCCGGACTTGGGAACCGTCACCGAGAGCACCCCGGTGCTCGCATCGAACCCGTTCGGGTTCGTCGACGACGCACCGTCGACGAACACCTGGAATCCGCTCGGGTAACTGCGCGACTCCGGAACGAAGATGTCGGTCGTTCCCCGGGACGAGTTGTCGCGGTACACGACCTTGAGTTCGCGCGTGGTGAAGTCGAAGGTGCTCGCTGTCGGCGCGCCCGCGATCGCCCGCGCGTACGGTTCGAACATCTGACCGATGTTCGGCCGATCGTGCCCCGAAGCATCCACCGGGCAGTAGTTGCTCCCGAAGCAGAACATGAACTGCGACCATCCGCTCGTCGTCGCGTCGAGGGTCGCGAGCGTCTGGCGCACGAACGACCCCATCGAATTCGCTTCCGGCTTCGCGATCCCCCACTCACCGACGAGCATCGGCATCGGGTTCGTCGCCACGTAGGTGGTGATCGCCGTGGCCCACTTGGTGAAGAACTGTGGGTCGTAGGTGTACTGCGGGGACGACGGGTCATACGTGGACGACTCGAGCGACGTGTCGTACATGTGCGGATAGAAGGCGACCTTGGGGCCGTGCACCGCACCCATCGACGTCGCGATCCCCAGCGACGCCAGGTTCGGCGGTTCGATGAAGATCCAGTGCGCGGGGTCGACCGCCGAGATCGCGTCGGTCAGCCGCTGGTACATCGGGGTGATCTGCTCTCGCTCGACCCGTGCGGCCGCGGTGATCAGGTTCTCACCGGGTTGGATCTCGCCGAAGGGTTCGTTCATGAGGTCGTAGCCGAGGACGCCGGGTTCGTTCTTGACCCGCTGCACGACGTGCACCCACACGTCGATCTGCGCTTGGCGCAGGTTCGGCTTCTCGTAGAGGTTGTTGAACGCCCGCTGGACACCAGGCTGCAGATAGTCGAGCAGCCACGAGGGCTGCGGCGTGAAGGGCAACCCGTCGGTCTCGGTCGCCCACGTCGGCGCACCCGTCGAGCCGAAGGCCTGGCCGTAGACGTCCTGGTGCATGTCGAGCACCACACGAATGCCGTGCTGGGCAGCACGGCGGATCGCCGTCACCACGTCGTCGAGGTACGCCTCGTCGAAGTTGCCTTCGGTCGGCTCCAGGTACTGCCAGTAGATCGACAGGCGTACGTGGTCGAGTCCACGCTCTGCGGCGGCGGCGAGCAGTCCGTCGGTCAGGCTGCCCGACGGGTCGTCGGTCTTGTCGTTGAACCCGTGGAACTGGAGGGCTCGCCCGTTGACATCAGCCATGTACACCCGACCGTCGGTACCGGTGACCGTCCCCCAGTCGGCGACCGGTCCGAGCGACTGGTCGGCGACCGGCGGCGACGACACGGTCGGCCCTGCGGCTCCGGTGAGCGTCGCGGGAGCGACTCCCACGGCGAGGATCATCGCGGCACCCACCGCGACGCGTTGCAGACGTGACCGGATCGATGCCATGGCAATCGACCCTAGATGATGCCGTCGACGGGCACTCGTTCCGTGGGCATCCCCGCACGTATCGAAACGGCGCGTCGGCCGACGGCGCTGGCGCATCACCCGCCCGGATCAGTCGGTCGCGTCGGCCCCGTGGCGACCCGCACCTCGGTGGAACCGTTGAGCACCTTCGAGCGTTTCGCCGCCGGCGATCGTGGCGATCCCGTGTCGATATTCGTTCACGAGCGCTTCAGGTTCATCCAGCGTCCACTGGTCGAGCACCGAGGCACGATCACTGCGCAGACACTGCTGCGGGAGTGCCGCGATCCGGTGCGCGAGCGCGACCGCGTCAGCGAGCGCGTGGCCCGGCTCGCTCAGGCGGTTCGCGAGACCGATGGCGAGTGCTTCCTCGCCCGAGACGCCACGACCGGTGAGGACCATGTCCAGCGCGCGCGACTGGCCGATCAGCCGCGGCAGACGGATCGTTCCGCCGTCCACGAGGGGCACACCCCAGCGGCGGCAGTACACGCCGAACGTCGCGTCGCGCGCGACGACTCGGAGGTCGCACCACAGGGCGAGTTCCAGCCCACCGGCCACCGCAAAACCTTCGACCGCGGCAATGACGGGCTTGGACAACCTGAGCCGGGTCGGCCCGAGCGGTCCGGGTCCTGTTTCGGTGACGAGGTTGCCGTGGCCCGACGCGATCGCCTGGAGGTCCGCGCCCGCGCAGAAGTTGCCCGCGGCACCGGTGAGGACCGCGACCGAACAGCCGACGTCGGCCTCGAAGTGTTCGAACGCTTCGAGCAGTGCGGACGCGGTCGCGCGGTCGACCGCGTTGCGTCGCTCGGGCCGGTCGATCGTGACGATCCGCACCGCGCCGTCGTCCACGACGCGCACCGGTTGATCGTCGTTTCCGGTCATGGTGCTCCTCGGGGATCGACGGGCCATCGCCCGTGCTCGGCGGACTCGGAGGCTATCGTCGCGCACCGAGGGACGGAAGCGGTCGGCCGTCTCGTCGGTCGGCTGTACCCGAAGCCACCGAGGAGCCCCATGTCGGAATCACCGTCGCTCGATCGCCGAACGCTGCTGCGCTACGGGCTGGGTGCCGCTACGGCGGCCACGGTCGGTCCCGGTCTGTTGACGGCGTGCGGTTCGTCGGGGTCGACCGCCACCTCGACGACCGGTGCATCGGCGACGACAGTCGGCCCCGCGGGCGGCGCAGCGTTGGCCAAGGCCGCGCGGACAGAGGGCCGTGTGGTCACCGCCGCGGTCGGCGTGCCCGACAGTTATTACGCGCCGGTGATCGCCGCGTTCGAACACGCGACCGACGTGAAGGTCGACGCGCAGCATCCGACCTACCCGGCGGCGGCGGCGCTCGCGGACCTCGCCGCGGCCGCTTCGGGCAAACAGCCCGCTCCCTACGATGTCGTCGAGTTGACGCCGTCGACGGCGACCCAAGGCGCCCGACAGAAGCTTCTGGCGCCGTATCTGTCGTCGCTGTGGGTCGACATCCCGTCGGTGTTCAAGGACGCAGCCGGCCTGTGGTCTGCCGCGTACTTCGGCGTCGTGTCGCTCATCACCGACACGACCACGACCAAGGGTTTCGCACCGACGTCATGGGACGAACTTGCCCACAGCCCCAAGACCCCGAAGGGGTCGTTCGCCATGCTCGGCGACCCTCGCACGGGGAAGCCATTCGAAGGTGGGCTCGGACTGTTGACGGTGATGTCCGCGGCGATCGCGAACGGCGGTTCTCCCGGAAATGTCGAACCTGGCCTGGCGCTTCTGAAACAGCTCGTGGAAACTGGCGTCTTCACCCCGACGAACCAGGCGAACCTCGTCGCGCTTCCCGACACCGCAGGCGAAAAGGACAAAAGCGGCAAGCCGGTTCCTGCCATCGACGCGCTGTACAGCTTCGACCTGCCGCTCGCCCGCCACAACGGCGCGACACGCGGCGCGACGATCGTGGGGAATCCACCCACCGACGGCCGCGTCGTGGGCTTCTACCCCCAGGCGATCGCCGCGACCGCGCGGCACTCGTCCGCGGCTCGGCTCTGGATCGAGTTCCTCCAATCGGATCGCGGCGCCGAGGTGTTCCTCGCGAACGGTGCGCTGCCGACCCGCCACGCCGCGATCGCCCAGTCGGGATCGCCCGCGATCCGCAAGGCGCTCGCGGCCGCCAAAGGCCTCGATGCGCCGGTGCCGCTGCAAAGCGAGATCGACGCCGCACAGCGCACGGTCGACGAGAAGTGGGCAACGTACCTCCCGACCGCCGACTGAGCGGTCGCCGCGACGCCGGATGGCACGAACCGAGCCCACGGCACTAGACGTGAGGGCCATGACCGATTCGACAGCTGTTTCCGCATCCGATGCGTTGGCCCGCCTGATCGAAGGGAACGCACGGTTTGCGCACGGCATGCCGAGCGACCCCGTGGTGACCGCGGAACGACGAGCAGCGTTATCCGAGTGTCAACACCCGTTCGCGACGGTGTTGGGATGCGTGGACTCGCGCGTGCCCGTCGAACTCGTCTTCGACCAGAGCGTCGGGGATCTGTTGACCGTTCGAAGCGCCGGTCAGGCACTTGCCGGGTCGACCGCGGGCAACGTCGAGTTCGGGGTACGAGCCCTGGGCACCGAACTCGTCGCCGTGCTCGCCCATACGTCGTGCGGTGCCGTGGCCGCGGCACGCGACACGGACCGACCCGATGGCCCACTCGGTGACCTTGTCGCCGAGATCGCCCGTCGACTGGACCACCACGACGCGGATGACTACCCCACAGCGGTTCGCCGGAACCTTGCCGCGTCCGTCGCCGAGCTTCGTGGATTCGGAACCATGACGTTGCCCGACGGTCGCCGCCCGATCGTCGTCGGTCTGCTCTACGACCTGTCGTCGGGCCGTGTCGAGGTCGTCGACGACGCAGGGCTCACCCAGGCCTGATTCCCCGTCGCGGCGTTCACGCGACCGGCAGCGGTGCCGGCGTGGCACCCGGGTCCACGGCGAGGGTCACCGCCCCGGTGAACCCCGACTCGGGATGCTGTGCGTTGCCGGGCGTGAGGGTGACCATCTGATCGGCGCCACCCTTCGCGTAGATCGAGTCCTGCGCGTTTCGGGTCCGCGTGCCGGTGTGGGCGGCATACGTGCCGAGTTTCATCAACGCATCGGACAGACCGTCATCGAAGAACACCTGGCCCACATGGTTGACGTGGCCGCCCTCGTAGGTCTTGCCGGCGTGGCCGTCGGTGTGGACCTTCAGATGGATGTGGATCGCTCGCCCCTCGTACCAGCCGGGGTGGATCATCGTGAACCGGGCGACACCGTCGGCTCCGGTCAACTGGATCCCTCGCAGATAGGTCTTGTCGTTCCG
>JAFDWI010000356.1 GCA_018268545.1 Actinomycetota bacterium | reverse complement strand
TTCGTTCCTGTTCCTGGCTGCGTTCTTCGTCGCCGCGGGCCGGAGCCGCGACGAACGGCTGCACATGGCCGGCGTGGTCTGGTTGAGCGGTTCGGCGCCGCCAGGGGTTGCCAGGGCGTTGCGGTCCACCGTGTCGGTGCAGTGCGCCGTCGCGCTCGTCGCTGCGGCCGTCCGTCCCTTCAGCGCGGTCGCGTTCGGGATCCTCGCTCCCGTGTTCGGGCTGGGTTGTCTTGCGTGGTACGGCGCACGTCACGGCACGTTTCCGGCGATCCTCACCGGGCAGGGCGCACCGGTCGCCGACGGTTCAGCACGTGCTTCCGAGGCACCGGATGCCGCACGCGTCGAGCCACGTCGACGGGGCGACGAATCACGGGACGAGACCGCCGACCCCGACGACTTCGACCAGTTGTTCCGGCGTCGTAAGGGGATGCGCCGATAGGCGCATCCGACCGATGGGCACCGTGGCTTGTCTCCGAGCGGAGCTTCAATCGTGAGTCGAGGCAGATGTGACCTGTCCGTGCAGCCTGTGAGCGGTCCTGATCGTCTGCGGGCGAGACCCGGATCGACGGATTCGGACGGTTCTCGCCGATCGGCGTGCATGGCGTCGTGCCGGCGGCACTAACCTCGGCCCCGTCAGCCCCGTCGGCCCGTTCGGATCGGGTCACGACGTCGGAGGAGCTTCACGGATGGCAGATCATTCGGTACAACGTGAGACGGTGGTCGTCGAGGCGCCACCGCGCACCTGTGTCGCGGTCGCGACCGACGTCGAGCGATATCCCGAATGGGCTCCCGAGCTCAAGGAGGCGACCGTCCTGGAGCGCGACGCGCAGGGACATCCGCTCCGGGTCGCTTTTCGGGCGGCCGCGTTCGGCCGGAGCACCGAGTACCGGCTGCGCTACAACTACTCGGGTCTTCCCGATCGTATTTCGTGGGTGCTCGAGGACGGCGACATCACCCGCAAGCTGGACGGCGCCTACACGTTCGTCGCGCTCGAGGGTGAACCCGACCGCACCGAGATGATCTACGAGCTCGAGGTCGAACTGGTGATGCCGTTGCCCGGCGTGGTCAAGAACCGTACCGAACGCAAGATCATCCACACCGCGATCCAGGATCTCAAGGCACGCGTCGAAGCGGTCCACTCGGCGGCCCAGGCATGACCGAACCCGCGACGCGGGTGTTGTTGTTCACGGGGAAGGGTGGTGTCGGCAAGACCAGCGTCGCCGCAGCGACGGCGCTGCGCTGCGCCGATGCCGGGCTGCGGACGATCGTGATCTCGACCGACCCGGCACATTCGCTCGCTGATGCGTTCGACACCGTTCTCGGACCGGTCGCGGCACCCGTCGAGGGCCACGAGTTCCTGTGGGGCGAGCAGTTCGACGCGCAGGACCGGATGGAGGAGTCATGGGCCGACATCCGTTCGTACCTGTTGGAGGTGTTCGACTGGGCCGGCCTCGAGGGGATTCGGGCCGAGGAGCTTTCGATGTTGCCCGGCCTCGAGGAGGTGTTCGCGCTCAGCGACATCAACACCTACGTCGCGTCGGGGGACTGGGATGTCGTGGTCGTCGATTGTGCGCCGACGGCGGAGACGATCCGACTGTTGTCGCTGCCGGAGATCCTCGCCTGGTACATGGAGCGGGTGTTCCCCGTCGGTCGACGGGTGAACCGTCTGGTCGGGCCGGTGCTGTCGAAGGTCTCGAACCTCCCGGTGGCCGACGACGCGGTGTTCGGTGCGGGTCGGCGGTTCTACGATCGGCTCGATGGCGTCCGGGAGGTGCTCGCCGATCCGGAGGTCACCAGCATCCGGCTGGTCGTGAACCCCGAGAAGATGGTGATCGCCGAGGCACGGCGCACCTACACGTACCTGTCGCTGTTCGGCTACCGGGTCGACGCGGTCATCGCCAACCGATTGCTCCCCGAAGCGATCAAGGACCCGTGGTTCGAACGATGGAAGACACTCCAGGCTGAACACCTCGCCGAGATCGAGGCCGGCTTCGCGCCGCTTCCGATTCTTCGTGCGTCGCTCGCGGACCACGAACTGGTCGGTTCCGAGCGCCTGCGTGGCCTGGGCGACGAGATCTACGTCGACCTCGAGGCGCACCGTCTCCTGCACCGGGACGATCCACTCGGCGTGGACGTGAACCCTGACGGGACCGCGACGCTGCGACTTCCGTTGCCGTTCGCGTCGGGCGATGACCTCGATCTGTCCAGATCCGGCGACGAACTCTCGATCCGCATCGGTTCGTACCGGCGGGTGGTGAGTCTGCCCGATGCCCTGCGTCGTCGGCCGGTCGCGTCGGCACGTCTGAACGGCGGGGTGCTCGAGATCGGCTTCGGGTGCCGGACCGACCAGCGCCGACCGCGGGGCGGGTCCCGGTCGGTAGCTCGGGAGGCGCGACGGTGACCACGCCGCCGAAGGGGACCACGCCGGTCAAGAAGTCTGCGCCGGTCGAGAAGTCTGCGCGGGCCAAGACGTCCGAGGAGGTCAAGAAGTCCGTGCCGGTGAAGAAGTCCGGACCATCGAGGAAATCTGCGCCATCGAGGAAATCTGCGCCGGTCGAGAAGTCCGCGCGCTCGAAGAAGTCCTCGCCGGCCGAGAAGGCGGCGCCATCGGCGAACGATCATTCCGATGCGACGGTCGGCACCGATCGCGACCTGTGGGGCGAGGATTGGGGCGACCTGGGCACGTTCGACGGCGACGACGCGGGCGATCAGCGCATCGACCCGCCCGACGGTGACGGTGCGGTTTCGAGCGAGGGGATGGAACTGTTCCAGTCCGCGGCCCGTGAGTTGATCGCCGCCGCCCGGAACGCGCTCGATGCCGCCGAGGAACTGGTCGCGGACCCCAAGGCGATCGGTTTCGCGTTCGACGCGATCCGGGACATCGCGAACGACGTGGTCCGATTCGGGTCCGTCCGCCGGCCACGCGCCCGGGACCGAACCGATGACGTGCCCGACGATGACGGCTTCCAGTCCATCCGTGTCGAGGACGGCTGACGTGGTCGAGCGTGCGCCGTCCCTGGTGTGCGGCATCGACCTGGGCGGTACGAAGATCCTCGGCGTCGTCATCGATGCGACGGCACCGTCGGGCAGTGCCGTCGACAATTTCGGGATCATCGCGTCCAAACGGGTACCGACCCCACACGACGGACAGGAAACCCTGATCGCGACCCTCGCGGCGTTGGTCGCGGATCTCACGGCCGCCGTCCAGGATGCATCCGGTGGAGAGATCGGTGCGGTCGGACTGGGTGCGCCGGGCCTCGTCGATCGCGACGGCGTGCTCCACACCGGACCGAACCTGCCGGGCATCGAGGATTGTCCATTTTCGGATCGCCTGGGCTCGGCGACCGGGTTGCCGGTCGCGGTCGACAACGACGCGACGTGCGCTGCTTGGGCCGAACACGAACTCGGCCGATTCGGCGGCCACAACCACACGCTGTTCTTGACCCTCGGAACCGGTATCGGTGCCGGCATCACCGTCAAGGGCCAGTTGTTGCGCGGCGCGAACGGGTATGCGGGCGAGCCCGGTCACATGGTCCTCGATCCGAACGGTCCGCCCTGTCCGTGCGGTCGTCGGGGGTGCTGGGAACGGTACGCGTCGGGAAGCGGGCTGGCCCGTCTGGCGCGAGATGCGGCGCACGCAGGGCGAGCCCCCGGCCTGGTCGAGCTCGCGGGCGGAGACCCCGAAGCGGTCCGTGGTGAACACGTGACGACCGCGGCGTCTCGGGGCGCGCCGGGCGCGCTCGAGATCATGGCCGAGTTCGGGTGGTGGGTCGCGCTCGGGATCGCGAATCTCGTCGCCGTGCTCGATTCGGAAGTCGTCATCATCGGTGGCGGTCTCGTCGAGGCCGGGAGCGTCGTCATGGATCCCATCCGAGCCGCGTTCGGTGATGTCCTGTTCGGTGCGCGTGCCCGGCCGGCGATTCCCGTCGAACAGGCGTCGATGGGCGAATTCGCGGGCGCCATCGGTGCTGCACTCCTCGCGGCGCAGCGCCTGAGGTGACGAGAGATCCGTTTGTGGCGTAACGGTTCGATCGGGGTCATCGTCGTCGGGGGTGCTGCTCGGTATCGTGGAAGAATGGAGTTTCGCCGTATCACCAACCTGCCTCCGTACGTCTTCACCATCATCGACGGGTTGAAGATCGAGGCACGTCGAGCCGGCGAGGACGTGATCGACCTCGGGTTCGGGAACCCGGACCTTCCGTCGCCCGACGTTGCGGTCGACAAGCTCTGCGAGGCGGCCCGGAATCCACGAAACCACCGCTACTCGTCGTCGCGAGGGATCCCGAAGCTCCGGGAAGCGGTCGCGGCGCTGTACGCGCGGCGTTTCGGTGTCGACCTCGATCCCGACCGGGAGGTGATGGCGACGATCGGCGCCAAAGAGGGTTTCTCCCATCTGATGTGGGTGTTGCTCGCACCCGGTGACGCGGCGCTCGTCCCGTCGCCGTCGTACCCGATCCACATCTGGGGCCCGCTGTTCGCGGGCGCCGACGTGCGGGAGATCCCGATGGGTGTCGGCGAGGACTTCTTCGACAACGTCCAGGAGGCCTACCGGTACTCGTGGCCCAAACCGCGGGTCATCGTCCTCTCGTTTCCGCACAATCCGACGACGACGTGTGTCGACATCGAGTTCATGCAGCGGATCGTCGACTTCGCACGAGAGAACAACGTGATCCTCGTCCACGACAATGCGTACGCGGAACTCGGCTTCGACGGTTACGAACCCCCGAGCATCATGCAGGCCGAAGGTGCGAAGGAATGCGCCGTCGAGTTGTACTCGATGACGAAGTCGTTCTCGATGGCCGGTTGGCGGATGGCGTACGTGGTCGGCAACCCCGAGGTCGTCGCCGCCTTGACCAAACTCAAGAGCTATCTCGACTACGGCGCGTTCCAGCCGATCCAGATCGCCTCGACCGTGACCCTGAACGAGGACCCCGAGCATCCGCGAGAGGTCCAGCCGATCTACCAGTCGCGACGTGACGCGCTGTGTGACGGTCTCGCTCGGATCGGTTGGGAGGTGACGCCTCCGCAGGGAACGATGTTCGTCTGGGCGCCGATCCCCGAGCCCTACCGTGAGATGGGCTCGGTCGAATTCGCGTCGTACCTGGTTTCCGAGGCGCATGTGGCAACGTCGCCGGGCGTCGGTTTCGGACCCGGGGGCGACGGTCACGTCCGTTTCGCACTGATCGAGAACGACCAACGGATCGCCCAGGGGATCCGCAACCTCCGCAACGCACTGGTGAAACTCCGGTGATCCCCGAACACGGCGGCCACCGGCCGCAGCAACCGAGTCGTTCGTCCCGAACGAACCTGGTCCGGTTGGGTGGCCGGTGAGTACTCCCGTCGACACCCGACGCGCCCCGGGTCGCGTCACATCGGGTCCTCGCCGTGAACCCGGCGGTGCCCGAGCTGCCAGTTCCCATGGCCGCGGACCCGGCGGCCGAGGCCGTGAGATCCGCCGCCGGAAGCGACGCCGTGCGCTCGCCATCGGTGTCGGTGGTCCGCTGGCGCTGATCCTCGTCCTGTTCGGAATCTCGATCATCGGGGCGATGCAGTCACCGGGTAATTCGTCGCTCAGCGCGAAATGGGCGGACTGGATGCGGGACCACCACGGTGCGTTCATCGTCCAGCCCCTCGAGAACTTCTACTTCTCGTCGAAGCAGGCCCACAAGGGCGGCACGGTCAAACAGTTGAACCATCTCGCCGGCACCGCACCGGCGAACACGGCCGCACCCACGGCGAAGTTGCCGCCACATCTTCCGGCGCCGTCACCGGTCCCGTTGGTCGTGCAGCCCGCCGCCCCAGGCGAGGGCCAGTGGCAGCCGGTCGGGCCGATGGTGGACGGGTTGGCGACGATGCGGGTCGCGCAGTTCCGCGCGGACGACATCTACACCTCGCAGTTGGCAAGTGCGGTGTGGATCGACACGAAGCTGATGCGTGTGCGATTTCTCGCGGGCACCGAAGAGCCCGGCAACCTGCCCGGGCCGCACGCGATCGAAGGTGACGCGCTCGCCTCGATCGCCGCAGCGTTCAACGGCGGCTTTCGGTTCAAGGACGCCAAGGGCGGCGTCTACCTGAACGGCAAGGTCGGGATTCCTCTCGTCGACGGCGCAGCGTCGGCGGTGATCCACACCGACGGGACCGTCGAGATCGGCGCGTGGAACCGTGAGGTCCACATGTCGAACACGGTCGAATCGGTGTTGCAGAACCTGTCGTTGATGGTCGACAACGGCAAGCTCGACCCTCGGCTCACCCACAACGACACCTCGATGTGGGGTTCGACGCTCAAAGGTTCGATCGCGGTCGCACGTTCCGGGATCGGGGTCACCGCCGATGGTGCGCTCGTCTACGTGGCGGGTCCCTCCCTCACGGCCAAGGCGCTGGCCGAGAGCCTCCAGCGAGCTGGTGCCGTGCGTGCGATGACCCTCGACATCAATCCGGCATGGGTTTCGTTCCTGTTCTATTCACACCCCGATCAGAACAATCCCACGGCGGTCGTGGGGTCCAAGTTGTATCCCGAGATCCAGCGCCCGACGAACCGGTACCTCACCCCCGACGCCCGGGACTTCTTCACGATCTCGACCCGGTGACGTGATCGTCGCGCGGCCCGCGTTGCCGCATCGTCGACAACCCGTTCTAGGATTCGTGCGCTCTTGCGGCGCCCGGCCGCGTCGAGTCGGATGAACGGCCCTCGGAGGACCTCGAACGACATGGTTCAGATCAGCGAAATCGGCGCGATCGACACGATGATCGGGTTCCCGCACCCGGACATGAAGGCGACATACGAGTTCATCACCCGCCAGACCAAGGACGCGGAGTCCAAGTCGGACTTCGAGTTCCCGGCCGAGTACATGTTCAAGGACGTGCCCGACAAGTCGCTTCGTGACGTCTCGGATCCGATCGCACTCACCGTCGCTGAGATGGACCGGTGGGGCATCGCGCGGGGCATGGTCGGGGTCACCACGGCCGATGACAGCCAGGGAATCGAGGCACTCCGCCGGTTCCCGGACCGCTTCATCCCGGCTGCGCCTGCGGATCCGAATCGTGGGATGGACGCGATCCGTGACATCACGAAGTTGTACGAGACCGTCGGCATCCGAGCGGTCACGATGTTCCCGTCGGGGACGTTTCCGCAGGTCGCGATCAATGACAAGCTGATGTACCCGATCTACGCGAAGTGCGTGGAGCTGGGGATCGCCGTCTTCGTGTGCGCCGGGGTGCCGGGCCCGCGCCTGAAGTTCGCGCCGCAACGGGTCGAATTGATCGACGAGGTCTGCTTCGACTTTCCCGAATTGGTGTTCGTCACCCGTCACGGTTGTGAACCCTGGACCGAACTCGCCGTCAAACTGATGCTGAAGTGGCCGAACCTGTACTACTCGACGTCGGCCTTCGCTCCTCGGTACTACCCGAAGGCCATCGTCGACTACGCCAACACGCGCGGTTCGCACAAGATCCTGTACGCGGGGTACTTCCCGATGGGGCTTTCCCTGGAGCGGATCATGACCGACATGCCGACGGTTCCCTTCAACGACGACGTGTGGGAGAAGTTCCTGCGGACCAACGCCGAGAAGGTGCTCGGGCTCGATTGAAGCCCGGCGTCATCGCCTCGGTTCGGACGGAACCCGGACGACCACGGGATCCTCGGGGTCCTGCCAGTCGGGTCGCGGCCCGCCTCGGGTAGAGGCGTACAGCTCGAGGATCCGGTCGGCGACCCAACCGGGTGAGTTGAACGAACCGGTTCTCGCGAGATCGACGAATCGGTCGAGCGCCGGGAAGTCCTCGATCGGCGTGGCACGGATCATCGCCTGCATGTCGGTGTCGACGACGCCGGGTGCGACGGCGAACACCGACAGACCGTGGGTTGCCTCCTCGAGCGCGAGCACCCGTGACATCTGGTCGACACCGGCTTTGGCCGCGCCGTAGGCGGCCCACCCCGCATAGGCGGTGCGCGCCGCGCCGGAGGTGATGTTGACGAGCGTGCCCGGTGTTCCCCGGTCTCGGACGCGTCGTGCGAACGATCGGTTGGCTTTGAGGACCGCGGTCAGGTTCACGTCGATACCGGTGGCCACGTCCTCGGCGCTCCGGTCTCGGAGCGGGCCGATCGGCCCGAGGATCCCGGCGTTGTTGATCCACAGGTCGATCGGGCCGAGTTCGTCGGTGACCCGGTCGCCGAACGCGTCGAGCGCAATGTGGTCACGGACGTCGACGGTGTCACAGACCGACTCGGATCCAGCGGGAGAGCCCGGTCGGGTCCGCGCACAGAGTCCGAGCCGGACACCGAGTCCGGCGAGGCGTTCGGCGATCCCCGCTCCGAGGCCACGGCTCGCGCCGGTCACGACGGCGACGGCCGGCAGCGGCCCGGCAGCGGCTCCGGTGTTCGGATCGGTCGACATGGACCCAGTGTTGCCGCGTCCGCTCGCAGGCCGCGTGTCGCGGTGGGTGGGGGCAGATGCTGTCGGTCACACCATGGAGAGAACTACAATCGGGAAGTTATGCCGAAACCCCAGGTCTTGACTCCGCAGGCCGATGACTTCCCTCGGTGGTACCAGGACGTCATCGCCAAGGCCGAGCTGGCCGACAACGGCCCGGTCCGCGGAACGATGGTGATCCGCCCGGACGGGTACGCGATCTGGGAGCGGATGCAGGCCGAGGTCGACCAGCGGATCAAGGCCGTCGGTGTCCGGAACGCGTACTTCCCGCTGTTCATTCCCGAGTCGTACCTGACCCGCGAGGCCGAACACGTCGAGGGCTTCAGCCCGGAGCTCGCGGTCGTGACCCACGGAGGCGGCAAGGAACTGGCCGAACCGGTCGTCGTCCGCCCGACGAGCGAGACCGTGATCGGCGAGTACATCGCGAAATGGACGCAGTCCTACCGTGACCTGCCGCTCCTGTTGAACCAGTGGGCGAATGTCGTGCGTTGGGAGCTCCGCCCCCGATTGTTCCTTCGTTCGAGCGAATTTCTCTGGCAGGAAGGACACACGGCACATGTCTCGCGCGAAGACGCCGCTGCATTCGCTCGTCGGATCCACACCGAGGTGTATCGGGATTTCATGGTCGACGTGCTGGCCATGCCGGTTCTGCTGGGCGCGAAGACCGCGGCCGAACGATTCCCCGGGGCGATCGACACGTTGACCTGCGAGGCGATGATGGGCGACGGCAAGGCCTTGCAGATGGGGACGTCGCACGAGTTGGGCCAGAATTTCGCGAAGGCCTTCGACATCCGCTTCCTCGACGAGTCGGGTTCGGAGCAGCTGGCGTGGACGACGTCGTGGGGCGTGTCGACCCGGATGGTCGGTGGGTTGATCATGACCCACGGCGACGATCGTGGCCTGCGGCTCCCGCCGGTGCTCGCACCGGTACAGGTTGTCGTCCTCCTCGTGCGCGACGGTGACGGGGTCGGTGCTGCGGTCGACCGACTGGTCGATGATCTCGAAGCGGCCGGTGTCCGCGTCGTCGCGGACACCCGTGCGGAGTTGTCGTTCGGCCGGCGGGTCACAGACTGGGAACTCAAGGGCGTCCCGGTCCGCATCGAGGTCGGGCCACGGGACCTCGCGGAAGGTGAGGTGACCCTCGTGCGTCGTGACACCGCCTCGAAGGAGCAGGTCGGCCTCGGTGGGGCCGTGGCGACGGCCGGGAAGCTGCTGGAGGCGATCCAGCAGGATCTCCTCGCCGAAGCAACGGAGCGACGCGACGAACGGACCGTCGACGTCTCGACCGTGGACGAGGTGGCCGAGGCGGCCGCAACAGGATTTGCACGGATCCGGTGGGATGCGATCGGACCCGGTGACGAGCAGCGGCTCGCCACCGACGGGGTCACGATCCGCTGTCTGCAACGTCTCGATGGTTCGTTGCCCGAGGGCGACGAGGACGAGCTCATCGCGATCGCGGCAAGGTCCTACTGAGCGCCGATGTCTCCGACCCGTTGTCTCCGTCGGCGATCCCCGGTTCGGGGGACTTCCGCGGGGACTTTCCGGCGTACCGTCGCGGCGTTCGCGGCCGTCACGATCCTGATCGCATCGGTCGCCGCGAACGACGCGGGAGCGGCTGACCCGTCGACCACCTCGGCCCCGACGGTGACGTCGGACCCCGGTGCGCCCTCGACGACCGTGGGCGCGGGTGGAACCACGACGTCCACGATCGCCGGCCCACCGGTGACCAGTGGCCCCGGGGGGTTCGGTGCACCGGTGACCGATCCGAACGCGCCACCGGAACCGCCGTTGCCCGATCCGTCGCCGGAGGTCCGGATCCTCCTCGGGCAGCTGTTGAACCAACAACACGTCCGGATGGTCGTCCAGGAGTCGGACGTGCAGCGCGCGGGCGATGACGCGGTGCGTCGCCAAGCCGACCTCGAACACGCTGCCGCCGTGGCGCTCGACCGGTCACACGACGAATTCGACCGGATCCAGGCGCATCTCCGATCGGTCGACCGTGACCTGCGGGCCGACGCGATCGCGACGTACATGGATCGGGGCTCCACGGGAGTCCCGCGGCTCATCACCGTACGTGACGCCACGGGCCGGACCCGCGCGGTCCTGGTCGCTGTCAACCTCGGTCTGCATCTCGACGAGCGCGCCGCGACCCTGAAGCAGCGTGACGCCCAGAAGCGGGTCATCCGACAGCGGGAGCGGTCCCTGGAGCGGGCCCGGCGTTCGACCGAGCGTGCCCGGGCACGCGCCCGTCACGCCGCGGAGTTGGCCAAGGCCGGAACCGACCAGGTGGCCCTGCAGCAGAAGATGCTCCAGGCGCCGTCGCCCGGCGCGCCCGTTGCGGCTGGGTCGGGTCAGGACGGCTGGTCCCTGCCGATCGCCGGTGCCAGCGTGTTCACAGGGCCGGAACTCGCCCGATGGTTCGAGCAACAGGGCCATCCGTCCCATGCCACGGCACCGATCGCCGAACTCGCACAGGATTACATCGACGAGGGGCACGATCAGGGGATCCGAGGGGACATGGCGTTCGCGCAGTCGATTCTCGAGACGGGTTCGTTCTCGAATCCGGACACGATCCGGCTCAACAACTTCGCCGGGATCGGTCACTGCGACACCTGTGCGAGCGGGTTCGCGTTCGCCACCGCGCAACTCGGGGTCCGCGGACAGATCCAGCTGCTCGCCGACTACACCCAACGGAACGTGAAGCTCGCACATCCGCTGGTGGATCCGCGCCTGCACGGTCCGTCGGGGTGCTGTCAGACATGGTGGCAGTTGACCCACACGTGGGCGACCGCCGGAAACTACGGTCCGCGCATCATGGGCATCTATCGCGAGATGCTCTGGTGGCTCGTGAACCAGCGCGGGATGACCCCCTTGGTCGGTCCGAGCTGACCCGGAAGAGCCACCGGCA
>JAFDWI010000355.1 GCA_018268545.1 Actinomycetota bacterium | reverse complement strand
CACTCGATGGCGACCAAGGGACTCCCCGAGGCCGTCGGCAGCGTGCTCGCGACGCCCATCGGTGAGGACATCGTCGAACCGAAACTCGAACCGATCGTCGTGTCCAGCCGCGACGAGGTGCGCGACGTCGCGCGGTCGATCAACGATGTCCAACAACGCGCACTTCAACTCGCCGTCGAGCAGGCGATGCAACGCCGCAACTTCGCCGACTCGTTCCTCAACCTCGGCCGACGGGTCCAAGGCCTCGTGGCCCGCCAACTCGACTTCATCACCGACCTGGAGCGCACCGAGGAAGACGAGCAGGTGCTCGAGAACCTCTTCAAGCTCGACCACCTCGCCACCCGGATCCGCCGTAACGCCGAATCGCTGATCGTGCTCGCCGGGGTGACCCGTCAGCGCCGTGCAGGTCAACCTGCCCCCGTCATCGACGCGCTGCGGTCCGCGCTCAGCGAGGTCGACGAGTACACCCGGGTCACGATCGGCAACGTCGACGAGGCGCGACTCCCGACGAGCGTCGCGGCCGACCTCGCGCACATCCTCGCCGAGCTGATCGAGAACGGTCTGAACTTCTCGCCGCCGACCACGACGGTCGACGTGTCGGGGCGACGGCTCACCGACGGGTACGAGATCACCATCGTCGACCACGGGATCGGGATGACACCCGAGCAGGTCGAAACCGCGAACCGTCGCCTGTCGGGTCAGGAGTCCTTCACGGTCGCACCTTCGCGCTACATGGGTCACTTCGTGGCAGGGCACCTGGCTACCGGGCTCGGGATCAGCGTCGAACTCCGGTCGGACGCCGACGGCACGACCGCAACGGTGACCATTGGAGAGCGGCTGCTCGCTCGCAGTCGTTCCGCTCGGACGGCTTCCGCTCCCGCAGCGGCCGCGGAGAGTTCGCCGTCAACGGTGGCCGCACCGGCCGTGGCGTCCCCGACAACCGCAGCGGCCTCGCCGCAGGGATCGGACCTCGAGTCGCTCCTCGGCGTCCATCGGCGCTTGTCGAACCCGGAACCGGCCGACACTCCGGACAAGAGTCCGTGGGCACAGTCGGCCGACACCGAAGCTTCCGGAGACGATCAATCCTGATCGATCGAGCCCGTCGCGGCACGATGCCGTGATCGGCGGGTGAGGTACACGAGGATCGCCGCGATCGAAGCGATCGCCAGGCCGGCACCGAGCATCCGGCTGATCGGCACTCCCCTGGTTCGCCCGGATGCCACCTTCGCCGCTGCGGCCACCTGGGCACGCGACAACCTCGCCGCCGATCGACCCGAACGCAATCCGGTCGTCTCCGACCCGTCTGCTCGACCAGTCACCACCTCCGACGAAGCGGGGCCGACCTGGGACGTCGGCGACGCCGATGATCCGGCGGCCGGCATCGAAGTCGACGCCGAGGGCGACCCGCCGGTACTCGATGCGCCGGCACCGGCGCCGGGCTGCGATCCTGGTGATGTGCCCGAGAACGCCGGGGGCGGGGTCGGCGACGCGGTGGAGGGTGGTTGGCCGTTCGAATCTGCACAGGTCGACTGCCACAGATACGACGCGCCGTTGTCGAAGTTCCGTGGCGGCGGGGCCGACGACTGTTGGGTGACCGCCACCGTCACGAAGTGCCATCCTTCGACCACCGACGGCTGCACGCGCCAGCCACCGGCTCCGATCGAACTGTAGGTCCACCCGTCGGGCATGCCGTGGAAATAGGCCCAGTAGGAGAGTTGGCCGTTCTGGGGTGCCGAACAGTTCGTGGGGTCGTACGTGGCCGGAAAGCCGGCGATCTGGCAGACCTTGCCGCTCGAGTCGACCCCGACCTGATCCGCTGCGCGGAGCGCAGTCATGCCGTTTGCGGATCCGGGCACGTCCACGCAGGACCCCAGGACGCCGTTCGGTGCACCCGGCGCCGACCCGAAGTCGACCACGACCGCGACGTGGGCGTCACCCGCCGCGCAGGCAGCCCGCGTGCTCGCGCCGGCGACCGCCGGGGCCCGCGCGCCGACCACGGCCAGCGCACCGACCCCGAGGATCGCGATGCGTCGATGCCATCGCATCGTTCGAGACGAACCCGTCAGCCGGTGAACGTCGGAACGGCACGCACCGGCGTCGCGACCGGCGGCGGTGGCGTAGTCGACGGCGTGGTCGACGGCGTTGTCGTGGACGTCGTCGAACCCGGCATCGTCGTGGACGTCGTCGAGGTCGTCGGCGGCGCGGCCGGACGGAACGGGAAGGCCTGCCCGGCGAGGCCCATCAGCGCCTGCGCGGTCGCGGACAGGTCCGGGACGAGGCTGCCACCCTGGGGTTGGAAGGCGATCCCGCCACGGTCGGCGACAGGCCCGGTTGCCGGAACCTGCAACGAGGCGAGCGCCGCGACCGAACCGGCATCGGTGCTGCCGTCGACGGTGCGGAACGCGAGTGCGACGAGGCCAGTCGAGTTGGCGTCCTCGGCGATCGTCGGGTCGCCGAGGTACGGGAATCCACCGGCGGGGGTGCGAACCGACTGCAGCCACGTCATCGCGGCGGCGGCCGGTGAAGCCGCTCCCCCGAGCGACAACGCCATCGCCGCCATCGCGGTCGAGTTCGTATCCGGCCCGGTGAAGGTCGACACGTCGACCGCCGGGCAGGGAATCGAGAGGTCGGCACGATACGCGACATACGCGCCGCCGGTGCACTGCTGGGATTCCAACCACGCGAGACCCGCGGTGTCGTGATGCCCCACCGACGACAACGCGATCAACGAAAGACCCTGGCGGAACGAACCGTCATAGGTCGGATCCGCTGCACCGAACAGTCCGTTCGATCGTTGCGTGGCCTCGAGGCGCGTCACGAGGTCCACGCCGCCGAAGTCGGTCGGATCGACACCGGTCGCCTCCGCATCGAGGATCAACCACGCCAACGCACCCGGTGAGTCCGCGGCGTGACCAGGTGCCACGAACGCCTGGACCTGCGTTTCGAGCCAGGCCACCATCCTGGTCACCGTCGCGGGCTCGGATCCGGAAGCTGCGAGCCCGAGCAGGGCCTGTGCGGTGAGGCTCGGGTCGGGCGCCGAGGTGTACGGGCTGATCAACGCTCCCTCGGCGGTGACCTGCGGCGCGAGCCACGCGATCGCCGCAGTTCGGATCGATGTCGAATCGGTGGTCGGCGCTGCCGCGGTGACTCCCGCACCGGCGTAGAGCGTCGCCAACACGACGACGGTTGCAATGATGCGTCGCATCTTGATCTCCTGGGATCGAGTCGACGACCGCCGAGCAAAGCGACCCGATCGGGCCCCTCCGCTCCGCGTTCCTCGACGGGTCGGAAGGTACGACGTCGGAACGGGTATCCCGGCTCGCGAAGGTTCACACCTTCGACCACGGTTGCGGGTCAGCGCCGGATTCACACCGGACTTCCCCCGTCTCCACGACGGACCATTGGTTGTCGCGCCTCACCCTAGTGCCGTGACAGGCAACATGTGCCATCTGTCAGGGCGAGGGGCATCGGGCATCGGCGCCCGGCGGAGTCGCCGATGGTTCGGACCCCGGTCGCCGCTACGGTGCCAGGATGACCCGTCGCACCAAGATCGTCGCCACCATCGGACCAGCTTCCTGGGATCCGGAGACACTGACCGGCATGATCGAAGCGGGGATGGACACTGCACGGGTGTCGCTTTCGCACTCGAGCCTCGACGATGCGCTCGAGCTGATCGGTCGGATCGCCCACCTCGCATCCGAGTCGGGCCGACACATCGGCATCCTCGCCGACCTGCCCGGACCGAAGATCCGGGCAGCGACCTTCGCCGATGGTGAGACGCGCCTCGACGACGGCGCCATCGTCGAGCTCGTGTCGGCAACAGCCGCGGACGAGTCGAGCACGGCGCAGCGGATCATCATCGACTTCCCGAATGCCGCCGAGGTTCTCCGAGCAGGCGACCGGGTGGTGCTCGGCGACGGCGCGATCGAACTGACCGTCTTGGGCAACGACGGCGGTCCGGTGACGGCGAAGGTCCTCAACGGCGGCTTCACGCGCGGCCGACCGGGGGTGACAATCCCGACCGAGCACCTGGACCTCGCTTCGCCGACCGATTCCGACCTGGTCGCGCTGCGGGCGCTGTGTGATGCCCCCGTCGAGATGGTCGCGATCTCGTTCGTCCGCAGCGCGGCCGACATCGAACGCGCACGCGCGGTGACCGGACGTCGCGGGCCTCGGCTGATCGCGAAGTTGGAGACCGCGGACGCGGTCGCGAACGTCGACGAGATCGTCGCGACCGCGGATGGCGTGATGATCGCGCGCGGCGACCTCGGCATCAGTTGCGCATTCGAGGATGTGCCGCATTTCCAGAAGCGTGTCATCCGGACCGGCGTGGCGTACGGCCGGCCGGTGATCACCGCGACGCAGATGCTCGAGTCGATGGTGCGTGCGCCCGTTCCGACCCGAGCCGAGGTCGCGGATGTGACGACCGCGGTGTTCGACGGCACGAGCGCGGTCATGCTGTCGGGTGAGACAGCGGTGGGACACGACCCCGTGAACGTGATCAAGACGATGGACCGCATCACACGCCGAGCTGATGCCGAGTTCGACTCGTACCAGTGGGGACTGTCGATCGGTCACGAGCAGACCGTCGCGGGCCAGGACACGCCGATCACACGACGGATCACCGGAGCGATCTCGGCGGCCACGTGGCGGGCAACGCTCGACACGCCGGTCTCGGCCATCATCGCCTGCACCGCGTCGGGCGCCACACCCAAGGCGATCTCGAGATTCCGACCGACGGCCCCGATCCTGGCGGCGACCTACACCGATCGGGTCGCCCGGGAACTCTCCGTCGCGTGGGGTATCACGCCGATGCTCGTCGAACCCAGGTCATCGACCGACGGCACCGTGTCAGCAGCGGTCACCGAAGCGCTGCGAAACGGCCACATCCACCAGGGCGATCTCGTCGCGGTCATGGTCGGGGCGCCCGAGGCGATCGAACCGGTGAGCGACACGGTCCGGATGCTCCGCGTCGATTGACCAGACCGTCGCGACAAACGCGGCGAAGGCCCTCGGGAGAGGGCCTTCGTTTCACCGCATTGTGGAGCGGACGACGGGATTCGAACCCGCGACCCTCACCTTGGCAAGGTGATGCTCTACCAACTGAGCCACGTCCGCGTATGCGCTCAGGTTAGCAGGAGCGACGACGTTCAGGCAGTTCCGGTCGACGCCGCAACCCGCTCGCGTACGACGCGTGCAACCTCGAACGCGAGGGGTTTGTCGACGATCGCGGTGATTCGAACGAGGCGATCCGCGATGAACGTGAGCATCGCCGTCTGCTCGTCCTGCCAACCTTCGACGCTGAGGCTCACGTCGATCGGGAACGCCTCGACGACCGGATTCCACCGGCGTCCGTTCACCAGCAGCACGCGCCGATCCGTCACCATCGCGACACCGACGATGTCGCCGATCAGACCCGGCACGACGACCAGGACCGTCTCGTCGGGTTCGACGAGCGAGGACGCGACGAGCAGAGGCGCCTCGGCGTGCGGACGGGTCGCATCGCTCATCCGCGCCAGGTGGGCCGCGAAATCGTGTGGGTCGGCGGGGCCCGGGTCCGGCTCCCACGGTTCCGGTGGTGCCTCGACGACGGCGCCCGAGTCGATTACCGGTGCCTCGACGACCGCGTCCGAGTCCATCGCCGGTGCCTCGACGACCGGTTGCACCGCGACGGGGTCGATCGCCGTGCCCGGATCGAAGTGTTCCGTCGCCGGCACGACGGCCGGGTCGGGCGCCCCGGGAACAGAGGCTCCTTCGGGCACCGGCGGCTCGTCAGCGACCACCGGCTCGGCTTCGTCCGTGGCGGTCGTGTCGCCGGGGATCGACTCCCGGGGAAGCCACGGATTGGCGGTCTCCGGTTCCTGTGCCGCCTCGGCCACGGCCGCCTCGGGGTCGAGAGGTTCCGAACTCGCCGATCCGATCGGGTCGACCTGATCGGCAGTGACCGCAGCGACAAACGGCGGTTCCACGACAACGGCATCGACCGGTGGTGGCACCGGCGTCTGCGCTGCCTCCGGGACCGTTGGCGGAGCCACGGGCGACGGGCCGGGAACCTCGGAAATCACCGGTGGAGGCGGCAAGAGGGTCGTCACCGGATCCCCGGGAGGTGGAGGGAGCAACGTCGATGGATCGGCGACACCGGAGGCCACCGGCGGTGGAGGGAGCACAACCGTTCCGGGATCGACCGGCGGCGGTGGTGCCGGCGCGTCCGTCGTCGGTGCGGCCGCGACCGCACCGGCTGGCGATCCGGAATCCGATCCGGTCACGAGCCGGCTTCCACATTGCATGCAGAACAGCGAATCGTCGGCGTTCTCGGTCGAACAGTTCGGGCAGTGCATCGGCATCCTTCGTGGTGTTCCAGTCGGCCAAAACCCTATCGGGCGGGCCCGCGGGCCGGAATCGGCCGGCCGAGCAGCTCGAGACGTGGGTCGCAATGCGACCCCGGGACGTACGACTCGGGCCCCACGGGCGACCGATCGCGCCGGGGTAGACGGCGCGGTATCACGGTTCGGGCGAGGTGACCACCAGGTCCGCGTAGCGCGAGCGCCCACGCGTCGCGCGCCGTCGGGACGGGCCCTCGGAGTCACCGCCCGGTCCATCACCGGGCCCCGATCCATCACCTTCACCGGGACGGGTCCGACGCCAGAACATGACCGTTGCGATCGCCAGCGCGATTGCAACCGCGACCAGTCCGCCCGACACCGCCCAGACCTTCGGATCACTGGACCCCGACGTTCGGGTGACGCTCGAGTCGGTCACGTGCCGGGGCGCGAGTGTGGTCGTCGGGGCCGCGGTCGTCGAAGGTCCGATGAGGAGATCCTGTGTCGTCGTCATCGGGGGGACGGTCGCTTCGGACGACGCGCCGGTCGAACCCTGGTAATCCACCGTCGACGACGACTGCCACGTCGAATGGCCCGAATTCGACGACTGTCCCGTCGATCCGCCCTGGTACCCACCCGAGGAATGCGAACCGTTGGTCGTTGATTGTGGCGTCGACACGCTCGGCGGAACGCTCGCCGGAACACTCGCGGACGTCTGGGGCACCGATCCTGAGGTCGACGCCGGGGCGGTCGGCGAGGTGACCGACGGGTCCGGCTCCGAACGAGCCGACCCCGCGGCGCCCGCTGTGAATCCAGCGGTCATCGAGAGCGCGAAGCCGACGCACACCACGACGGCCCCGAGAAGCAGGGAGACGACGGCACGGCGCTTCCGCGGGCCGGAATCGGAGTCGGAGAACGCTCGCATGCCACCACGACGATACTTCCCCGGGCACCGTCGGGTGCGGGTCGATCGGAACCCGATCACAGGGCGTCGAGCGCACCGACGAAGTCACCGACGAGGTCACGCTCCGATTCGAGCCCGACCGACACCCGGATCGTGCCGGGGCCGATCCCCGCGGCAGTGAGTTCGTCCTCGGTGAGGCTGACATGGGTCGTCGATGCCGGATGGGTCACCAACGTCTCGGGGCCACCGAGCGAGGTGGCGATGCGAGCCACGTCGAGCGCCTCGACGAACCGGCTCCCCGCCTCGAGGCCACCGACCAGATCGAACGAGATCATGGCGCCCATCCGGGTCATCTGTGCAACGGCGAGCTCGTGTTGGGGGTGCGAGGCCAGACCCGGGTAGCGCACGTCGGACACGGCGACATGCAATTCGAGCGCTTCTGCGACCGCGGATGCGTTCGCACACTGCACGTCCAGACGCGCCGAGAGGGTCCGGATCCCCCGCAACGCGTTCGCAGCGTCATAGGGCGACGCGACCGCTCCCTGGAGCAACGCGAACCCTCGGAGCCATCCGATCAATTCGGCTGATCCGGCGACGACACCGATCGTCGCGTCGTTGTGGCCTGCGATCCCCTTCGTTGCCGAGTGCACGACGAGATCGACGCCGAAGGACAGCGGCTGCACCCCGAGCGGTGTCGCGAACGTGCTGTCGACAACGGTCACGGGCCCGGCGATCGCACCGAGCGCGGCGAGGTCGACGAGGTCGAGTCGCGGGTTCGCCGGGGTCTCGGCCCACACCAGCATGGTTCGTCCCGGTTCGATCGCCGCTTCGAACGCTCCGGGAACGGTCGCGTCGACGAAGGTGACGTCGATACCGAACCTCGGGCAGACCGCCTGGAACACGAGTTGGGTGGCGCCGTAGATCTGCTTCTGGGCGACGATGTGGTCGCCGCTCGAGCAGAGCCCGAGCACGATGCCGGTCACCGCGCCCATGCCCGATCCGTAGGCTCGGGCCGATTCGGCGCCTTCCAGTCGTGCGATCGCGTCTTCGAATCCGGCGACGGTCGGATTTCCGTAACGGGAGTAGAAGCGGCTCGACGACGGGTCGAGGGCCAGTCGGCGCGCTTCGGCCACCGTGGGGGCCTCGAAGGCGGTCGTCGGGTAGATCACCGGTGCCAACGACGATTCGGACGGGTCGCGCCCGGCGAGGATCGCGACCGTGGCCGGATCGAGGTCTTCGTTCATGACAGGGGGTCTCCGAGGTCTGACAGGAAATCGGTGATCATCGTGCCCATCTGGGTCATCTCGATCAAGAACGCATCATGGCCGTGCGGCGAGTCGATCAAACCGTACGACGCACGGGCATTGCACATCCCCTCGACGAGTTCGCGTTGTTGATACTCGGGATACAGGATGTCGCTGTTGACGCCCAGGACCAACGCAGCCGACGTGATCCGGCGAAGCGCCTGCGCGAGTCCGCCGCGCCCGCGGCCCAGATCGTGGAGATCCATCGCCTTGGTGAGCAGCAGGTAGGAGTTCGCGTCGAACCGGCGGACGAGCTTGTTGCCGTGGTACTCCAGGTACCGCTCGACCTCGAAGCGCTGCCACATCTCGAAGGCCCCGTCGATGGGTTCGACGAGGTCACGGCCGAACCGGTCGGTGAAGACGTCATCGGTCCGGAAGGTGATCTGGGAGACGGATCGGGCCAACGCCAGCCCCGCGTGCGGACCGTGCCCGTTCGGCGCGTCGTAATAGTCGCCACCCCTCCAACCCGGGTCGAGCGCGATGACGCGCCGACCGGTACTCCACCACGCGATCTGTTGTGCCGTCGCGGCACCGCAGGTCGCGATCGGGATGATCGAACGGATCCGATCGGGAAACATGACCGCGAGTTCCAGCACGATCATGCCGCCCATCGACCCGCCGATGACCGACTGCCACTCGTGCACCCCGAGGCTCGCCCCGAGTTTCGCAAACAGACGCGCCTGGTCGCGGATCGACACGACCGGGAACGACGAACCGTAGCGACCCATACCGTCGGGTCGTGTGGACGACGGACCGGTCGATCCCTGGCAGCCACCCAGCACGTTCGCGCAGACCACGAAGTAGCGGTCGGTGTCGATGGGTCGACCCGGGCCGATGATCGCATCCCACCAGCCCGGTGTCGGATGACCTTTTCCCGCCGGGCCACACGCGTGGCTGTCGCCGGTCAGCGCATGGCACAACAGGATCGCGTTGGTTCCCGCAGCGTTGAGCTCGCCCCACGTCTCGAACGCGAGGTCGATGTCACGCAGTTGCCCGCCACCCTCGAGCACGAAGGGACGGTCCGCGGCGGTGCGCAGGAACCGACGTTCGCCCAACGGGTCGCCGGGCCGCCATGCCCCCGATGCCGGGAACGTATCGGGGCGGGCCGAACGCCATCTCGACGGCCCGTGCGACGGATCGGTTCGCCACGAATCGCCCACGCCGGTCATCCCGAACAGTTCGGGCCGCTGACGACCGTCGCCGAGAAGTTGCCCATGGCCACGCCTCCGGACGCGTCGGTCGCCGTCACCGTGCCCGAGAGCAACGACCCCGCAGCAGCATCGGGCAGGGCGACCCGCCACGCACCGCCGCTGGTCTGGCTCATCGAGAGCTGCGAGGTGCCTGCGGAGGTGACGACCGATGCAACGACCGACTTGACGTTGGATCCGGTCACCACCGCGGTCAGGCGACCGGGTGTGCCGCACACCGGTGGGTTCGGGTTGAGGGTCACCGAGGTGACCGAGAACGATGACGACCCCACGATCACCGGGATCGACACACGGCTCCCATCGCTTCCGACCAGCACGATCGTCCCCGAGGCCGCGACGGTCGGATCGGTGATACGGACGGTGATCGTCACCGACTGGGACTGGGACACCGTTCCCTGCGTGGGCGACGCCTGCATGCCCGGTGGGACACCGGTCACCGAGAAGTCGACGCCGTCTGGGTTCGCTCCGGTGACCGTGAACGTCGCCGTGGTCTGGCCCGATGCGAACACGATCGACGGCGTGCTCGACGCGATCTCCGGACCGGCGATCGTCGTCGATGTCGTCGAACTGGTGGTCGTGATCGGCGTGGTCGTCGTGACGAACAAGGTCGTGACGCCCGCTCCGCGGATCAGTGCCGTGGTCGGCACCGCGGTTGTCGAGCCGCCGGCCACCGCGGCGCCCTTCCCCGACGCCGCCGCACCGTGGCGGGCAACCGCGGTTCGACCGTTCGTCCCCGAGAGGCTCAACCCGGTGGCGACGACCACCGCAACGAGCCCGGCGACGACCGTCAACACCGGGATGATCCCCTGAGGCGCGTCGGGTGAACTTCGACGGAAGCGTCGACGCTCGTTCATGGGCTCAATAGTCGCGCACCGCGCCACGGCGGACGCTGCTCTCGCCACCACGTCGACGCAGCGGATTCCCGGCCCGCGATCGGAACGGCCGATGCAGTCGCCGAGCCGGGACCACCGTACGCCTCGATCATGCGGGCACCGACCTCGTCGAGAGCCGCTTGCCAACCCGGCCCGTCACCGGTCTCCGCAGCACGGGCCGCCCGCTGCGCCACGACCGCAGCCCCACGCCACGCCCTTCGATCCGACGGCAGGGGGATCGAGCCACAGAAGTCCGCGCTGACCCGACAGCCCGATGGCGAAAGGCCGGTTCCTGCAGCACGGCGGCGGAGCAGCCAAGAGGTGAACGGACACGTCAGCATCGCAGCGATCATCCAGATGTCGACATCGGTGTCTGCCGCGGGGACGATCGCGACCACCGGTGTCGACGGAACCAGGAACCCCGCCTCGTCCACGATCGCTTCGATGACCCGACCCTGTGACGCGACGAGCACCTTGGGGACGGTGAGTGCGCGCACCCATCGGGCCAGCACGACGTCTCGGGCTTCGAGCGCCTCGAGGTCGACCACGGCGCGCACGAACGTTTTTCCGGCGAACCTGGTCGGCGCGTCGCGGCGGTGGTGCAGCGGGTCGATCGCCCCGGTGGTGACGAGCTCGAACCCGTCGGATGGTCCGTCACCCGCATCGGTCACGAACGGCGCGAGCCCGTAGAACTGTCGGCGAAAACCGGCGGTGACCGTCGCGACCGTGTGAACCGTCGGGGTGTCTGCGCCGGGCGAAGCGAACTCGGCGAAGTCCGAGAACTCCGGCGCGTCACCCACGAGCGGCGCCCAGTCCGGATCGGACGGTCGCCGGTGGGCCTCGTCCGTGACGTGTCCATCCGCATCGAACCGCCGGACCGTGCGCGGGCGGGCCCCACCTTCGGCCACGCGTTCGAAGATCGGGGCCCAGACCGAAACCGCTGCTTCGAACCCGACGTCGCCGCCCCCGATCCACGCATCGACGAGGTCGGCACGTTCGGCGAGCGTTCGCCGTAGCGGAGCTGCGCTGCGGGCCGCCGCGAGCGAGTCGGGGACGATCAACGCGATCCGCCCGCCCACGCCTACGAGCTCGACGGACCGGACGAGAAAGAGCGCCGCGGTGTCGACATAGCCGAGCGGGCCGAGCCCGAACCGTTCGGCCAGCGCGCGTCGTTGCGCCGCGCTCCGGATCGCACCACCGCGGAGCTGTGATCCGAACGGTGGGTTGCCGAGCACGACGTCGAGCCGACCCGGCCGATCCAACCACGTGGCGGTCGGCCCGCTCGCCAACGCATCGGCGGCCACCAGGTGCCCGGATGTGACCCGGTGGATCCGGCCGGTTCGTGCCGCGGCCCACAACGCGATCTCCAGGTCGGCGACCGCGACGGCGACCGGGTCGATGTCGGCTCCGAAGAGCCGGTCTGCCAGGATCTCCTCGACGGGGCACCCGCCGGCGAGGAGGCGATCGGCGACCGCGAGCAGGAAGGCGCCGCCTCCACACGCAGGGTCGCCGATGCGCGGCGCGCCGAGAGGTGCGTCCAGGACGATCCCCGCGAGCGTCGAGGCAACCCGCTCCGGGGTGTAGTGGACCCCCGTTGCACGCCGATGGGAAGCTCCGAGGCTGCGCTCATGCACACGTGCGATCTCGACGGAGGGATCCCGGGGCGCAACGGACCCGTCCCACCCGAAGCCCTCCAACAACGCCTGCGCGTCGTCGAGCAACCCCAACGATGCGAAACGAGCGGCAGCAATTCCCAAGAGCTCGGCTGACGGCCCCGAGGCCGATGTCGACGCGCCCACCGCCCGAAGGTGCTCGCTCAATCGGTCCAGGCGGCCAGATCGGCGAGGCGAGGGTCGTTCGAGAAAACCTCGACGATCGGAAGGTCGACCCCGATCCGCTTCTGCAGACGCCGAACCTCGAGTTCCTCGTTCCACAACACGAGGGTCACGACGAGGCCGGCCTCACCGGCCCTCGCGGTACGACCCGATCGGTGGAGATACGACTTGTGGTTCTCCGGTGGGTCGTAGTGCACGACGAGGTCGATGTCGTCGATGTGGATTCCCCGGGCCGCGACGTTGGTGGCCACGAGCACGGGTTGGTCGCCCTCGGCGAACCTCGTCAAGGATCGGGACCGCTCGTTCTGCCGCAGGTTGCCGTGGATGGAGCCGACATCGATGCCTTCGGCCTTCAGTTCCGTGACGAGGCGCTCGGCACCTCGCTTGGTGTGCACGAAGATCAGGGTCCGTTCGACCCCGCGGGCGAGCGCGGCGGCGACCTTGACCTTGTCCATCTGGTGCACACCGAAGAAGTGGTGGACCATCCGATCCACGGTCACCGTGTCGGACGCGACCTCGTGGTACACCGGGTCGTGCTGGTACCGGTCGATCAGTGTCGACACCCCGCCGTCGAGCGTGGCCGAGAACAACAACGTCTGGGTGGTCCCCTCGACGTGGCGCAACAACCATTCGACCTGTGGCAGAAAGCCCATGTCGGCCATGCGATCGGCTTCGTCGACGATGACGATCTCGATCTCGCGCAGCGAGGTGAGGTTCCGTTCGACGAGGTCGATGAGCCGACCGGGTGTCGCGATGACCAGGTCGACACCCCGGGCGAGGTGCTTGGCCTGGCGGTCCAGATCGGTGCCGCCGTACACCGGAGCGGTCTGCACGCCGATCGACGCGGCCAGCGGTGACAGCTGATCGTCGACCTGCTGGGCGAGTTCTCGGGTCGGGACGAGGATGAGTCCCCGCGGGTTTCCCTTCCGGTGCACGCCGAGCCGTTGGAGCGCTGGCACGCCGAAGGCCAGGGTCTTGCCCGAACCGGTCTTGGCCTTACCGCAGATGTCGCGACCGTCGATCGCGTCCGAGATCGTCAACTCCTGGATGGCGAACGGCGCGTCGATCCCGGCAGCGGCCAGCGCGTCGCACAACGGCGGTGAAACGCCGAGGTCGGCGAACGACTTGACGGTTTCGCCGCCGGTGTTCGTCGAGTCGGTCATATCGCTCCTCGGATCAGGTCGGCGGCCGGCGGAATCCGGTGCCGCAACCGGCGCGGTGTGCGCCGGCCGCCTCGCAGACGTGACCCCGTCGAGGCGGTGGGGCCGTTGTGAGGACCCGCTCCCCTACGTTACTTCGCTGCGTGATCCGGGCCGCGGTCCGTTGTCGACGCACCGCACCGACGCTCGGTGGACGCGCGGCAGGCTCAGCCGGAGATGAGCGCTTCGATGGCCGCGACGAGTTCGGGAGCGTCCGGCTCGACCTGCGGCGCGAACCGGCCGACCACCTCGCCGTCTGCGCCGATCAGGAACTTCTCGAAGTTCCATCGGATGTCGCCGGTGTAGCCGTCCGCGTCGGGGTGCGTGGTCAGATCCGCGTACAGCGGGTCACGCCCCTCGCCGTTCACCTCGATCTTCTCGAACATGGGAAACGTCACGCCGTAGGTCGCCGAGCAGAATTCGGCGATCTCCGCCGACGTGCCGGGCTCCTGGCCCATGAACTGGTTGCACGGGAATCCCAACACGGTGAACCCCCGTTTGCCGTAATCACGCTGAAGCTGCTCGAGGGCGGTGTACTGCGGGGTCAGCCCGCATTTCGAGGCGACGTTGACGACCAGGAGTGCGCGACCCTCGTAGTCGTGCAGATCGGCATCGGAACCGTCGAGCGCGGTTACCGGGTGGTCGTAGATGGGCATCGGGAACTCCTCGTGGTCGACGTGGCCGATTCGCGGCCTGCCACGTCCGTCGACGTGGCGGATGTCACCGGATCGTACCGGGATCGGCGCCCGTTCCGACATGGATGGGCCGTATGAACCGGGCCGTTCGGTTCAATCTGTCCCGAACCGGGCCCGCGCGGTCAAGGACGGGTTGTCACGGTCCGACATGTTTCGACATGGAGGTCGTTCCGGGAGAATCCGGCGGCGTCGGAGGTTCGCGATGAGCCTCCTCGCCCAGGCACGGGCCCGTCACGCGCTGGACGCTTCGGGGTTGGACGCGTCGATGCCGCTCGAGCTGGCGAACAGCGTCACCAACGAAGTGTGGATCGGCCATGACGTCGTCGTCCGGATCAACGCGAAGCCGAACGATCGCCTGCGTCGCGAGGCCGCGCTCGCACGTCTGCTGCCCCCCGAGGTCGGCTACCCGCCGATCATCGCGTACGGCGGCGAGGTCGGCGCCGACTATCTGATCCTCCAGCGGGTGCCCGGTCATCCGTTGGGCCGATGGTGGCCGGGGATGACGGTCGATCAACGCCGGGATGCGATCACCCAGTTGGCGCGGAAACTCGAGGCGGTCCATTCGACCTCCGCGTTCGGACTGCCGCCGCTGCTGCACACACCCCAACTCCTCACGTCGGCCCACGACGGTCGCGACGCGGTCCGGCCGCTGTTGGCCGCCGTGGACGAATTGGCCGGGATGCCCCACGTCGAACACCGGCTCGTCGATCAGGTCCGGGCGATCATCGAGGCGACGGCGCCGGCACTGACGCCGTTCGACGCCGACACGCTGATCCACGGTGACCTGACCTTCGAGAACATCCTCTGGGACGGCGAACGGATCACCGCACTGCTCGACTTCGAATGGGCGCGGCCCGGACCACCCGATCTCGACCTCGACATCCTCCTCCGGTGTTGCGCGTACCCACAGCTCCACGTCGCACCCGATTACGAAGATCGCACCCGCCCCGTCGACTACGAGCAGATCCCGTGGTGGTTGTCGGACGCGTACCCGGATCTGTTCGGAGCGCCGTACGTGTTCGAACGTGTCCGTCTCTACGGGTTCGCGTGGGACGTGGCCGAGCTTCTCGCTTTTCCGCTCCCGGCCGAACCCCGGCGGATGGCGCCCGAGCACCCCTATCACCGGCTCCGCAGGGCCGTCGAAGGCACGGGGTACCTGGATGTGCTCAGCGGTGATGCCCCGGGCGTGAGCGCCGTTCAGTAGGCGTCGGCCGCTACGGCGAAGAGCCGTTGCGAACCGGTGCGCACCGCCGGAGACAGGCCGGGGACGGTCGCGACCACGTTCTCGGCGTGGAACACCGCCGTCGCGACCTTCGCGGTGTTGAACGCCTCGTCGCCCTCGCCGGCGTCGATCAGGCGCTGCGCGGCGAGTGCCTCGACGGCGAGGAGCCACCCGCTCACGAGTCGCACGCACATCACGAGAAACGGTGAGGCGCCGGTGAGTGCGCCGTTCACGTCCCGGCTCGCCTGCTCGGCCAGCCACCGGGCGTCGGCCTCGACGGCGTCGGTGGCCTCGGCCAGTCGCGCGGCGATGGCCGCGCCGTCGTCACCCGAGGCCGACAGCGCATCGACGGTGGAACGGACCGCGGTGACCAGCCGCTCGAAGACGGCGCCTCCCCGGACGGGGAGCTTCCGCAGGACGAGATCGATCGCCTGGATCCCGTTCGTGCCCTCGTAGATCTGGGTGATCTTCGCGTCGCGGTAGTGCTGCGCGGCACCGGTTTCCTCGATGAAACCCATGCCGCCGTGGACCTGGACGCCCGTCGAGGTCACCTCGGCGGCCAGGTCGGTCCCCCCCGCCTTGCACAGCGGCGTCAACAGGGCCACGAGTTCGTCGGATGCAGCCCGTTCGTCGGGATCGGGATGCCAGCGGGATCGGTCGATGTGGTAGGCGTCGAAGTAGCACAGCGCCCGGATCGCCTCGATCTGGCACTTCATCGACAGCAGCATGCGCCGGACGTCGGGGTGCTCGATGATGGGCGACCGGGTGCCGGGTTCCGCCCCCACGGCGCGCCCCTGGAGCCGTTCGCGCGCGTAGGTGACGGCTTGCTGGAACGCGCGTTCGGCGAGGCCGAGACCTTCCATGCCGACGCCGAGCCGGGCGTTGTTCATCATCGTGAACATCGTGCGCATGCCCGAGTTCTCGTCACCGAGGAGCCATCCGATCGCACCATCGGATGACGTGCCGTAGTCCAGCACGCACGTCGGCGACGCCTTGATCCCCATCTTGTGTTCGATGCTCAGGCACTCGACGTCGTTGCGCGCACCGAGCGAGCCGTCGTCGTTCACGAGGAACTTCGGGACGATGAAGCACGAGATCCCCTTGGTCCCCGGGGGCGCTTCGGGAAGCCGGGCGAGGACGAGGTGCACGATGTTCTCGGTCAGATCGTGTTCGCCGAAGGTGATGAAGATCTTGGTGCCGGTGATCCGGTACGTGCCGTCTTGGGCACGGACCGCTCGCGTCCGCACGTTGCCCACATCGGACCCCGCGTCGGGTTCGGTCAGGTTCATCGAACCGGTCCACTCGCCGCTCACCAGGCGCGGCAGGTACACCGACTGCAGCATTTCGTCGCCGTGGACCCGGATGGCCTCGATCGAGCCCTGCGTGAGCAGCGGGGCCATCGCGAACGCCATGTTCGCGCTGTTCAGCATCTCCTGCATCGCGATCCCGACCAACCACGGGAAGCCACCGCCGCCGAAGTCCTCCTCGAACGCGACCGCTCCCCAACCGGCGTCGACGAAACCGCGATAGGCGCGCTTGAAGACCTCGGGGGTGGTGACGCGACCGTCGGCGAAGCGCGATTCCTCGACGTCGCCGACGTGGTTCGTCGGCGCGACCTCGGTGGACACGAACCGGCCGAATTCACCGAGGATCGACGCGACACTGTCGGAGTCGGCATGGGCGAACGGCTCGAAGCCGGCGAGTTCGTCGAGATCGGCGACGTGGTGCAGGGCGAATTCGATGTCGGCCAGCGGCGGTACGTAGTCGGTCATGGGCACGATCGTAGGGGAACGTCCCGGTCGGCCCCACGGCGACCCCCGAGGAGTCGGCTCACGCGCAGGGCACAATGGAGCTGCACGACGAAACGGAGATACCGATGCGCGAAACCGACGACGAGCTCAGGGCTCGGCTCACACCCCTGCAATACGAGGTCACCCAGAACGGTGGCACCGAAACCGCGTTCACCGGCATCTACTGGGACAACCACGCGGAGGGGAACTACCGCTGCATCGTGTGTGGCGAGGTCCTGTTCGATTCGGCGACCAAGTTCGAATCGGGTTCGGGGTGGCCGAGCTTTTTCGAGGCGATCGACCCGAGCCGGGTCCGGCTCGTGACCGACGGGTCCCACGGCATGGTCCGGACCGAGGTCCGGTGCGCGAGTTGCGACGCGCACCTCGGCCATCGGTTCGACGACGGCCCGGCACCCACCGGCCAACGTTTCTGCATGAATTCGGCCTCGCTGGACTTCCACTCGACGAGCTGAACGGCCGCGGCGCGGCCCTCGTGAGCGGTCGTGGTCGCTCGTTTCCCGACACGCGTCCCGTGAACGGGTCTACGATCAGCGCGATGGCCGAGAGCGTGGTCGACATCGACGCCGGGGGACCGACGACGCACCCCGGTCCGGGTCACGCCGGGCCGGCACTCGATTTCGAGATCGTGCCACGCAAGGGCCTCGTGGTCGTCGCGATCGCGATGGTGCTCCTGGTCGTGGCGATCGCGACGAACCGACGGTGGCCGCTCGAACTCGCGCACGTCGGGGGTGGCGCCGCCTGGACGACGATCGACCTGTTCATGGGGCTTGTGATCGGCCCGATCCTCGGCACGATGACGATCGCGTCGCGTATCGAGCTGACCAAGAAGCTCATGCCGAAGATGGTGTTGATCATGCCGACCGTGGTCACGCTCACCCTCGCGGGCGGTTGGCAACTCGGCTCGTACCTGGGGACCGTCGACTCTGCGTTCCCCGGTCACGGCTGGATCGTCGCGAGCTTCGTCATCGTCGGCATCATGGCCGTGATCGCGCTGGGGCTCCTCGAGCCGGCGAACATCGCGGTGCTGTTCGAACTGCGCAAACCCGACCCGAACCCCGCCGTCATCGAGAAGCTGATGAAGCGTTTCATCTACACGTCGGCGATCACCGGGACGATGCAGGTGCTGACAATCATCATCATGACCCGCATCGCGGGGTTCATGTGAGCGTCCACCAGCTTCCACCGGTCACCCACGGCGCTGCTCCGGGTGTGAAGATCCCGCCGGTGACCGAGATCGGCATGACCTCACTCGCGCTGATCATCATCGGCGGCATCTACCTCGCGGCGCATCTCCCCCATGCGGTTCCGCTCGCCCCGGCGATTCTTCTCCTCGCGCTGTCGGCAGCGCTGCTCGTGGCCAACATGATCCTGTTGGCACGGACACGCGGCTTCAATTTCTCCCGGTTCTTCCAGGTGTTTCGCTGGGGTCTCCTCGCGTACGTGGTGACGGCGGGGATGATCGAGTACGCGTTCCTCCGGGACGGACTGTCCGGCAGCCCACTGATCGTGCTGACGCTGTCGATCGTGGTGTACGCCGTCCACGTGCCGATCCTGATCGCGTTCACGGTGGCCCGCTACGACCGACGAGCGGACCTCCCACCAGACACCGCCTGAGGCGCGTCGGGTCCGTGGAGTTCCGTGGGGCTCAGAACACCGGCGGCCGCTTCTCGCGATGCGACGCCACCCCTTCGCGCACGTCTTCACCGGCGAAACCGGACGATTCGTAGTTCCAGGACGCCTCGAACAACGGCCACGCCTGGGTGAGCCATCCGTTCAGCGCCCGCTTGGTGAGCCGGATCGCTTCCTGCGCGCCGGTCGCGAGACGGTCCGCGATGTCGAATGCCGTGGGCAGGACGTCGTCGCGGGGCACCGAGAGCGACACCATCCCGAGCTGTTCGGCACGCGCACCGCTCATCGGTTCGCACAACAACAGGTGGTACTTGGCTTTGGCCATCCCGCACAGCAACGGCCACAACAACACGGCGTGATCCCCGGCCGCGACCCCGAGTCGCGTGTGGCCGTCGATGAGGGTCGCATCTTCGGCGACGACCGACACATCCGCGAGGAGTGCGGCGACCAGTCCCGCGCCGACCGCCGGACCGTGCACGGCGGACACGACCGGCTTCGAGCAGTCGATCAGGTTGCGGACCAGATCGAGCGCTTCGGCCATGACCCGCGTCCGTAGGACCGGGTCGGTCGTCATCCGTTCGATCATGTCGAGGTCGCCGCCGGCGGAGAATCCCCGGCCCGCGCCGTCGATGACGGCGACCCGTACCGCCGGGTCGGCATCGATGTCGCGCCAGACCACCGACAGTTCCCGGTGCAGGACCTCGTCGGTCGCGTTGAGCACGTCGGGTCGATCGAGTCGCAGGTGGAGCACCCCGTTCGCCCGCCGCTCGAAGCGGATGTGCTCGTAGGGGTCGTACCGGTCGTCGTGCACGTCGTTCATGTCTCCATCATGGCTGCGTGACGTCGGTGGCAGGACCGACGCCGCCGTCGAGGCGACGTTGGCGACGGACCGCCCCTTCGGATTCGAGCGCGTCGATCCCGGTCTCGATCACGTCGCAGCCGTCGGAGTCGGGTCGGACGCGCCCGAGCTGTCCGGCGTGCAGCGTCTCCCGTCGGCCATTTCCATGCGGCTGGATCGTGCCCTCGCCTTCGAGACACATCACGTAGGTCCATTCGTCCTCGGATGCGACGACGAGGAACACCCCGGACGCGCTGATCCAGGCGCCCGACGTGCGCACCGCGCACGTCGGGTTGCCCGGTCCGGACCGGAGCCAGAGTGTGCCGCGAGGAAGATCGACGGCGAAGTCGGTTCGTGCCGCCCCGTCGTCGCCGTCACCGACGACTTCGGTCGCCACGACCCGCAGGCCGGTCGGGTTCGTCGTCTCGACCCGGACGAGGCCCGACCCCGACCACTGGTATTCGTTGAACAGGCTCCCGGCGTCGGTGACCGTGCGGGTGGGTGTCCCGGTGACGACGACGGGCTTCGGCGTCGGACGCGGCACGTCCGTTTCGACATCGGTGGATGCGGCATCGCGTGTGGCCTCGATGACGCCATCATCAGACGCGGCAGCGGCACCATCGGGATCGGCATCGCCGTCTTCGTCAGTACCGTCGGTGTGCGCATCGGCGTCCCCATCGGCGTCGGCATCATCCTCGTCCTCCACGGGCTCGGGATCCTCGACCGACGGCTCCGAGTCGGGCCAATCGTCGCTGTCGGCATCGTCGACGATGACCGCTTCCAGGGCGCCGGTCACCTCCTCGTCGTCGCCGAGCGACGCGCGGCGGATCTCGTCGAGTTCTCCCAACCAGTCGGTGCGCGCCGAACGCGACCGGACCGCACGGATCGCGAACGCCACGGCCGCCGCGACCACGACGACGATGCACAACACGATGACGACCTTCATTGCGTGATCTTCCCCGTCGGGTCCCGGCCGCGGCGGTCCGGATGGCGCGACGCCTTTCGGATCCAGCGTACGGGAGCGCCATGCGCTCACCGAGGATCCTCGTGGGCCGAGCAAGCGATCACCGGTAGGTTCGTCGGGTGCCCGAACTACCCGAGGTCGAGACGATCCGGGCTCAGCTCGCCCGGGAACTCCCCGGCTCGAAGGTGGTCGCGGCCGGGAGCCACCCGTCCGTGAAGTTCGCCGAAGCCGCAGACAGCGTCGGGTCCCGCATCGACGAGATCACCCGTCGCGGCAAGTACCTGAAGATCTCGCTCGAAGGGCACCGGGAGCTGATCATCCACCTCGGCATGACCGGACAGCTGGCCTTCACGCCGGATCGACCGACAACCCTCGATCAGGACGGGACGCAACCGTGGCGCCGCGCCTGGTGGGCGCTCGACGACGGACGAACCCTGGCGTTCACCGACCAGCGACGATTCGGGCGGATCGCGGTCGTCACCGCCGGTCACTACGAGCGCCTGCCCACCCTGGCGACGCTACGGCCCGAACCGCTCGATCCGTCCTTCGGGGCCCCCGACCTGCACCGAGCGCTCGCACAGCAGCGTCGGCACGTCAAGACGGCGCTGTTGTCCCAACGGGTCGTCGCCGGGATCGGCAACATCTATGCGGACGAGGCGCTGTGGCGGGCACGCATCGATCCCGCGGCCCGCCGGATCGGGCCTACCCGGGCGGCCCGCCTGCACGAAGCCATCGTCACCGTGCTCACCGAGGCGATCACCAACGGCGGGACCCGGCTCCGCGACTACCGCACCATCGAAGGCGACACGGGACGGCATCAGTGGCAGCTCGACTGCTACGGCCGGGCCGGGCAGGACTGTCGACGATGCGGTACGCCGCTGACACATCGGGTGCTCGACGGGCGCGGAACGACGTGGTGTCGCAGGTGTCAGCAACGCTGATCACGCCCCGTGATCGCTCGGATAGTGTGGCGCCGATGTCGGAACTGTTCTCGATCGAAGGAAAGTCCGCGCTCGTCACCGGGGGTTCGCGCGGTATCGGACTCATGATCGCCGAAGGCTTCGTCCGCGCCGGGGCCGACGTGACGATCTCGTCACGCAAGGCCGACGTCTGCGATGCCGTGGCGGCCGAACTCGCCGAAATCGGGACGTGCCGCTCCATCCCCGCGGATCTGTCGACCGAAGCAGGCTGTCGGGCGCTCGCCGAGGCGTACCTGGATCACTCGGACTCGCTCGACATCCTCGTCAACAACGCGGGGGCCACCTGGGGTGCGCCGCTCACCGATTTCGACGACGCCGCGTGGAATCGCACGCTCGACCTGAACGTCAAGGGGGTGTTCCATACCACGAAGTTCCTCGTCGACGCCCTGCGCCGAGCCGGAACCGCGGACGACCCCTCCAGGGTGATCAACATCGGGTCGATCGACGGCATCCACGTGCCGGTCATGGAGACCTACTCGTACTCTGCGAGCAAGGCCGCCGTCCACCAGCTCACCCGTCATCTCGCCGCGAAGCTCGCCCCGGAGATCACGGTCAACGCGATCGCACCGGGACCCTTCGAATCGAAGATGATGGCCGCGACGCTCGCGGCGGCAGGCGACATGATCGCCGCGTCGGCACCACTCAAGCGCATCGGCCGCCCCGACGACATGGCCGGCACCGCCATCTACCTGGCCTCCCGGGCGGCGTCCTATGTGACGGGGGTGATCCTGGCTGTCGACGGTGGGATCGCCACCACCAGATGAGTTCGACCGACGGCGTCTCGGAACTGTTCGACCCGGATCGCTGGGAGCGGGTTCCCGGGTTCGACTTCCGGGACATCACGTATCACCGGTGCACCGACCAGGGCACCGTGCGGATCGCGTTCGACCGCCCCGAGGTACGCAACGCGTTCCGCCCGGCAACGGTCGACGAGCTCTACCGGGCACTCGACCATGCGCGGATGACCGCCGATGTCGGCTGTGTCGTGTTGACGGGAAACGGGCCGTCGCCACGCGACGGCGGGTGGGCGTTCTGCTCGGGTGGTGACCAGCGGATCCGGGGAAGGGACGGCTACCGCTACGCCGAGGGCGACGAGGCCGCCACGATCGACCCGTCACGAGCAGGCCGGCTCCACATCCTCGAGGTCCAACGCCTGATCCGATTCATGGGCAAGGTGGTGATCGCCGTGGTCCCGGGATGGGCCGCGGGAGGCGGTCACAGCCTGCACGTGGTGTGCGACCTGACCCTCGCGAGCGCCGAACACGCCCGATTCAAACAGACCGACGCGGACGTCGCGAGCTTCGACGGCGGGTTCGGCTCCGCGTACCTGGCCCGCCAGGTCGGCCAGAAGTTCGCCCGCGAGATCTTCTTTCTCGGGCGTCCCTACACGGCCGCCGAAGCCCACGCGATGGGCATGGTGAACGCCGTGGTCCCCCACGACGAGCTCGAATCGGTCGCCCTCGACTGGGCGGCCGAGATCAACGCGAAGAGCCCGACCGCCCAGCGGATGCTGAAGTTCGCGTTCAACCTGATCGACGACGGCCTCGTCGGCCAGCAGGTCTTCGCCGGCGAGGCGACCCGGCTCGCGTACGGTACCGACGAAGCCGCGGAGGGGCGCGACGCGTTCCTCGAGAAACGTCCACCGGACTGGGAGCCGTACCCGTGGGCGTATTGAAACCGATCCGTCGCCGACCACCGGAGAACGTCCGATGACCGACTTGTTGTCCCGAATCGCCGACGTCGTCGGCGCGGCGAACCTGGCCGTGGGTGCTGCGATCAACGTCGACGACACCCACGACGAAGCCCTCGGCATGGACACCGTGACACCGCTCGCGGTCGTCCGGCCGGCTTCGACCGACGAAACGGCCCGGATCCTGCAGATCGCGGACGACGCGGGGGTGCCGGTCACCGCCCGCGGGAGCGGCACCGGGATGTCGGGTGCGTGTCGTCCCCGTGAAGACGGGATCGTCGTCGCGTTCGACCGGATGAACGCGGTCCTCGAGATCGACACGAACAACCACACCGCCACGGTGCAGCCCGGCGTGACCCTCGCCGAGCTCGACGAGGCGACCGCCCGGGCCGGCCTGGTGTACGAGGTGTTCCCGGGCGAGAACTCGGCGAGTCTCGGCGGGAACGTCGCGACGAACGCCGGCGGGATGCGGGCCGTGAAATACGGCGTGACCCGGCACAACGTCCTCGGGATCGAAGCGGTGCTCCCGAGTGGCGAGGTGATCCGTTCGGGCGGCAAGTACGTGAAGTCCTCGAGCGGCTATGACCTCACGCAACTCGTGATCGGATCCGAGGGCACGCTCGCGCTCGTCACCGAGGCGACCCTCAAGCTGCGCCCGCGCCTCGAGCACGTCGCAACCGTGCTCGCTCCCTTCGCGACGCTCGACGAGGTGACCCACGCGGTCCCCAGGATCGTCGCCGCCGGGCTCGATCCGATGATGCTCGAGTACATCGACATCCTCACGATGGCGGGCGCGACGGCCTATGTGGGGCTCGAACTCGGCCTCCCCGACGAGATCAAGGCCAACGCCCTCGCCTACCTGCTGGTCGTGTTGGAATCGCCGCGCGAGGACCGTTTGGGGGAGGACATCGGCCGCTGTGCCGAGCTCGTCTCCGAACTGGGAGCGATGGACGTGTTCGTGCTCCCTCCGGCGGCGGGGTCCAAGCTGGTCGAAGCACGGGAGAAGGCGTTCTGGCTGGCGAAGTCGTCCGGTGCGGACGAGATCAT
>JAFDWI010000354.1 GCA_018268545.1 Actinomycetota bacterium | reverse complement strand
GACCGTGTTCCCACGGTCGTCACGGACAAGAATCACCGGATGGCGCGTATGCTCACGGCTCGGGACATCCGGCGGCTGCGGCTCGCCAACCAGTGGCTCGCGCCCCGACCCGATGTCGGTGCGGTCGAGGTTGTCGAACACCTCGGCGCGCTGCAGTCCCAGGAAATCTGGAGCGGCCGGTGGTCGATCGGGGCCCGGTCGATCGCACTGGACGTCGCCGCGGTCGATTCGGCGACCGATCGGGCCGAGATCCTGCGGACCTGGCCGTTGCGCAACACGGTGCACTTCATCCCCGCGATCGACGCGCAGTGGATGCTCGCGCTGGCCGAAACCTTCGCGTACAAGGGCATCGAGCGACGCCGCGCGCACCTCGGTCTCGACGAAGCCGACGCGCGACGTGCCGTCGAGTTGTTGGGTTCGTTCCTGTCTGATGGTGAGCCGAAGTTGCGGCCCGACTGTCTGGCGGCATTGGCCGACGCTGGTCTGTTGGCCGATCCGAGCCACGGCTATCACCTGTTGTGGATGGCCGCGCAGAACGGCGTGACGGCGTTCGGCCCCCAGCGGGGAAGCCAGTCGACGTTCGTCCGACTCGACCTGTGGGTTCCCGAACTCCGGCGTCTCACCCGCGACGAGGCGTTGGCCGAACTCGCATTCCGGTACTTCGATTCTCACGGCCCGGTCGCCGCGGTGGAGATGCGCCGCTGGAGTGGCCTCGGCGCGAAGGACGTCAAGCGGGGCATCGCATTGGCGGATGATCGCCTCGCCGAGGTCGCCACCGAGTTCGGGCCGATGTTGATGGGTGCGACCGGCGCGGCATCGCTTGGCGCGACGGCGGTCGACCCACCCGACCCGGACCGGTCGGTCCTGCTGCTGTCGGGATTCGACGAGTACGTGCTCGGCTACGGCGACCGCTCCGCGATCATGGACGACGGTCGCCTGCAACAGGTCGTTCCCGGCAACAACGGCATGTTCCGCCCGACGATCGTCGACGACGGCTTCATCATCGGCGTGTGGACCCGCAAGGTGACCAGGACCCGCGTCGACATCTCCCTCGAACCGTTCGCCGCGCTCGACAAACGTCAGCGGATCGGTGTGGCGCGCGCCGCCGAGGAATACGGCGCGTTCCTCGGGCTCGAACCCCGGGTGTCGACCGGCTGACCCAACCTCATGCCGAGGCTCGGGCCGCCTCGGGAGGTTCCGCCGCGCGCTTGCGGCGGCCGTCGGTGTAGGTGGAGGCGTCGGTGCGGAACTGGGCCATCCCGTAACCCTTGAGGCGCTGGCGCAACAGCCACGTCACCGGAATGTCGGTCATCGGGCGCAGCACAGGGACCTTGTTCGCCAGCTGCACCGCTTTGAGCCGAGCGAAGATGAACGGGCCGGTGACGCCGACGAGCGCCTTGTCGATCGCCGACATGGTCACCCCCATTTCAGTGGCGCGGTCCGCATCGCCGTTCAGGAACACCCGGATGAAGAACGCGGCCGAGAAGGCACGTTCGACGGCTTCGGCGAGCTGGTTCGGGATCGAATGGTCCGGCCGCAGATACGCGCCCATCGTGGCGCGGACCAGTTCGCCGCAGGTCGCGTCGTCGTATCCGGCGCGCAGCGTCGCGGCACGTGCGAGGAACACGTCGATCATCGCCTTGGGGTCCGTGGGGAGCAGTTCCTCGGGAAGCCCGAGCAGGTGACACCGGTAGCGGGAAAGTTCGATCTGGGCGCGTTCGAGTTCGTCGAACTCGCTGCGACCGGATCGGACGACCTCGGCCGACAACAGGAATGCTCCGATGAGCCCGGCCGGCATCTGGTCGACCTGGGGGATCGGGATGCCGTAGCGGGCGCGGTCCCACCGGCCGCTTCGGGTGAGCACGTTGTAGCGGACCATCGAGTGCATCAGGCGGACCATCGCCGCCGCGTGGAAACCGGGGCCGAAACGATCCATCCCACCGGGGAGCACCGTCGACGCGAAGAACATCGCGGTCTCGTTCACGCGTTGGGCGGCCCGTTTGTCCGACAACGATCCGGTGATCGCCATCGGGAGGGCGGCGTAGTCGTTCAGGAACGTCGCCAGGAACGCACCCCGGATCGCGTACGGTGACGCGAGCGCGGCCATCACCCGTTCGGCGCGGGCGCCGTCGTCGATCATCGACAGGTCGATCCACTCGGGAACGGTCTCCATCGATTCGATGAAGGCGACGAGCTCGGCGGGCGGGTCCTCGACCGCGTCGAGTCCCTCGGCACATGCGGTGACGACCATTCGGATCAACTCGGCCATGCCGAAGTCCGGCATTCGGGCGACATAGGAGTCGCACACGATGTCGCCGAGCATCGTCGCCGTCGCCATCAACTCGATCAGGTCATGATCCGCGAGCAGTTCTTCGCGGGTGACCTTCACGTGCGATGGCAGGTCGGTTTCAGCGCCGTCTTCGAGCGCGAGCCGTTCGGGTACGGCGTCGAAGTCGATGTCGCCGTACATGATCGGCAGTTCGTCGCTTTGGCGGCGTACCCGCGCCTGGAGATCTTCGATCGTCATCCGTGCTCCCTTTTCCAGCCCCCAGGGCAGGGTAGTGCGAACTGTGGGTGGTCGCGGCGTTCGGAAGTCGCCTGTTCACGGTCGTGGTGGATTGCTCGTACGATGCGCAGAGCCCGAGCCACCCGGCGACCATTGTCCCCGAGGAAGTACCCCGACCATGCCTGCACCCCCCGTGAACCGTCGCACCGTCCTCTGGGCGATCCCGGTCTCGGATCTGGCCGGTGTCGCCCGCCACGTGCTCGACGTCGTGGGTGTCGGAATCCCGGGTTGGAGGATGGTCATTCTCTGCCCTCCGGGGCCGCTCGCCGACGCGCTCGGGTCGCTCGACGTCGAGATCGTCGTGCGCCCGTTCGGACCCGAGGCGGGCACCTACCGGTCGCTTCGCGTGCTGCGAGACGAGATCCGACGGCACCGTCCCGACGTCGTCCACAGTCACCTGTCGCACGCGGATCTGATCGCCGCGATGGCGGTCGTCGGGACACCGACCGCCTGGATCACGACCGAACACGGCGTGGCTGCCGACGACGCGCTCTACAACGCGAATGCACTCAGGGCCAGGGCGATGGTGCTGGCACACCACACCCGGATGCGTCGGCTCGACGGGCAGATCGCGGTGTCGAGATCCACGCTTGCGACGCTCCGCGCCAAGTGGTCACCGTCGCCGACGATCCGCTCGGTCGTCATCCCCAATGGGATCGACCCCGTCGACGACGAGACCGGTGCCCGATCGGTCGAACGACATGCGCCGGGGTTGCGCATGGGTTCGATCTGCCGGCTGGCGCCGGAAAAGGGCCTCGACACGCTCATCGACGCGGCCGCCGCCGTCATCGGGTCACATCCCGACGCGCACCTCACGGTTGCGGGCACCGGCCCGCTCGCCGGTGACCTTGCCGGTCGTGCCGCCACACTCGGCATCGCGGATTCGGTTTCGTTCCCCGGTTATGTCGATGCGACCGAGTTGCTCGCCGATCTCGATGTCGTCGTCCAGTTGTCGGCCTGGGAGAACTGCAGCTATGCGCTGCTCGACGCGTTGCGAGCCGGGTGTGGTGTGGTCGCCACCGACGTGGGTGGGAACCCCGAGATCCTTCCCGAATCCGCGCTCGTACACCGGTCGCCGGCCGCGGGCGTCGACCCCGACTCGGTCGCTCGGTCGATCGTCGAACAAGGACTGGACCCCGAGCACCGGCCGCGCCTCGACCCGTCGTGGCCGACCGTCGCAGAGATGACGGCGAGGATCGCCGACTTCTACGACGAGGTTCTGACCAGCCGCTCGGGCCGGGCACCGAGTTCGACCGACACGGCACGACGAACGGGCTAGCATTGGCTCGCCCGTGCGCCGGGCGGTTCCTGTGGGGAGGGCCACGAATCGTCGGTCCCGCGCAAACGGGGTGCTCCCACTCGACAGCGACCCATCCGTGAGACTCCGGTGACCGATACGATTCGCAAAGATCGCCTCGACGTTTCCGACCAGATCCTGATCGACGGTCGTTGGAGCGGACCCTATGGGATCGGTCGTTTCGCGGACGAGGTCGTGTCCCGGCTGGGGGGAACCCACCGCGCGGTCGACGGATACATCCCACGCCTCAACCCGATCGAACCGGTGCTGTTGTCCGCACAGATCGTCCGGACGCACCCCGACATCTTCTACACCCCGTCGTTCACCGTGCCGTGGCGCGCACCGTGCCCGGTCGTGGCGACCGTGCACGACCTGATCCATCTGCGGGTGCCCGGTGAGCGCAGCCGCGCCAAAGAGGTGTACTACGAGCGGCTGCTCAAGCCCGTGCTTCGACACTCTCCGGTGATCCTGACGGTTTCGGAGTTCTCACGTGGTGAGATCGCGGAGTGGCTCGGCATCGGCGTCGAGCGCATCGAGGTCGTCGGCGACGGGACCGACATGTCGCGCGATGATGTCGAGCCCGGAGAGTCGGGGATGACCCGGCCCTACCTGCTGTACGTGGGAAACGCGAAGGAACACAAGAACCTGCCCCGCCTGATCCGGGCGTTCGAACGTGCCCGAATCGACGACCTCGAACTGGTGCTCGTCGGACCGCACGACGACCGGCGCGGGCCGTCGGTTCGCCCGGTCGGCCAGGTCGACGACCGGCAACTGCGACGCTTGTACCGGGATGCGGCCGCCGTCGTGATGCCCAGTACCTATGAGGGCTTCGGTCTCCCGGCCCTCGAAGGCCTTGCGATGGGGACACCGGTCCTTGCTTCACGGATCCCGCCACTCGAAGCGACGCTCGGTGAGCTCGGCGTGTACGTCGACCCGACCGACGTCGATTCGATCGCCGACGGTCTGCACAAGGTTGTCGACCCGGCGTTGCGAACGGACGAACTCGTCGAGCGCCGCACGAAACGCGCCGCCGAATTCTCGTGGGACGACGTCGCATCCCGCACCGAAGCGGCGCTCGCCCGGGCCTTGCACACGCGGTAGCGGACGCGGGCGACGAGACGAACCATGGTGTCCGTGGCCGTCGAGACCGTGAACGTGCCGATCACCCTCGGGTTCGTGGCTGCGTCGTCCGCGATCCCCGATCCCGAACATCCGGGTTTCGCCCGGGCAGGGGCGCGTGCCGGGGCGCCGTACGGGGGCGGCGACCTCGAACGCCACGTGTGTGTCGCGGCGGATTGGAGCCGTGGTGGTTTCGAGCCCGACCTGTGCACCACCGGGTTCGACACGGTGGACCTGTCGGGCTTCGCGACACTCCAGCAGGTGTTCGCCCGGGTCCACGAGGCGGGTCGGATCACCGACGACGATGCCTCGCTGATCCGCTCCGAGATGGACGGCGCGACGCTCCGCTGTTCGAACGGTCGCCGGGTTCGCGTGGTGTACGTCGCCCCCGAGGGTCTGATCATGCGCCGTGCAGGCCCCAATGGATTGGACATCACCGGCCAGCGGACGATCGGGATGAACGGGCACGGCCCGGCCACCTCGGTGCACGCCGACCAGGACGTCGAAGGCACCCCGCTCCTGCAACTCATGGAGGGACGAGCACCCCAACTGTTGCGACACGACTCGCCGGGCGCGCACAACCACGACGCGGCGCTGATGCTCGTCAACGTGTGGATTCCACTGCACCAGATCACCCAACCGCTCGTGTTCGCCGACGGTCGCAGCATCGACCGGCGGTCGAGCCAGTTGCGTCACGGCCTGGCGACCGGGACCTTCCTCGAGCGCGACGACGACATGGCGATCAACGACATCTGGCTGTTCCTGCACGATGACTCCCAGCAGTGGTACCTGCGTTCGGCGATGGACCACCGTGCGGCCTACGTGTTCAACACGACGAGCACGGCCCACGGAGCGGCCTCGATGGCGGGTGAGGCCCTTGCCGAGGAGCTGTACCGGTCCCTCGAACAGCTCGAAGCCGCGGCGGCCGACGGCGACGCTCGGGCCTTCACGTCGACAGTGGACGGCATCGGCCCGGTCGTGGTACCGCCGGGAACGCCACCCGCACTGGCAGCCGCGATCGCCTCGATGGTCGCGGTCGTCGACACCGCGCGCCGGGATCCGGCGGCAGTGTGTGGCCCGGACACGCAATCCTGGATCGCCTCGGCGAGATCGGCCCGGTCGTCGGTGGTGCGCGAGTCGATCGAGATGCGCATGGTCGTCAGCCTCGTCGACGAAAGCTGACATCGGCCGCCGAGCGCCGAGCCTCACGGGTGGGTCGGCGACGCACCCGATCGAGGCGACGAGTGCCCTACGGTGCGAAGCGACGCACTCGGAGGTGTGACATGAAAATCGCAGCCAAGATCCTCACCGGCATCGGTGCCGGTCTGGCAGGTCTGGGAATCCGTGACGTGCTCCAACGTGAGCACGCCGTGCAACGCAACTACCCGGTCGTCGGGCATCTCCGTTACCTGTTGGAGGACATCCGTCCCGAGGTGCAGCAGTACTTCATCGAACGCAACTGGGACGGTCGGCCCTACGACCGGGACGTCCGGTCGGTGATCTACCAGCGGGCCAAGGGCGGACTCGGCGAAGACCCGTTCGGCACCGAACTCGACGTGCAGGCGATCGGCTACGAGTACCTCGTGCACTCCGTCGCGCCCCTCGACGCACCCGATGACCCGCCGCGGCCCGTCGTGGGCGGACCCGACTGCACACAGCCCTACGCGATGGCGCTGTTGAACGTGTCGGCGATGAGTTTCGGGGCATTGTCGGCGAATGCCGTCCGTGCGCTCAACGGCGGCGCCGCGCTCGGCGGTTTCGCGCACGACACCGGCGAAGGTGGGATCTCCGACTACCACCGCGAGAACGGCGGCGACCTGATCTGGGAGATCGGCAGCGGCTACTTCGGCACACGCACCGACGACGGGCGTTTCGATCCGGCACGCTTCGCCGACAAGGCATCCGACGACCAGGTGAAGTGCGTCGCCGTCAAGTTGTCCCAAGGTGCGAAGCCCGGCGTCGGAGGGGTGTTGCCGGCGGCCAAGGTCACCGCGGAGATCGCGGCGGCCCGCGGTGTCCCCGTCGGGGTCAAGTGCGTGAGCCCGGCGGCGCACTCGGCGTTCTCGACGCCGATCGAGCTGATCGAGTTCATCGCTCGGCTGCGGGAACTGTCGGGTGGCAAGCCGGTCGGGTTCAAGTTGTGTGTCGGTTCCCGGGTCGAGCTGCTGGCGATCGTCAAGGCGATGCGAACGGTGGGCACGGCGCCCGACTTCATCGTGGTCGACGGTTCCGAGGGCGGGACGGGCGCGGCGCCGTTGGAGTTCGAGAACTCCGTCGGCATGCCGCTGACCTTCGGCCTGATGGACGTGCACAACGCGCTCGTGGGAGCGGGCCTGCGCGACCGGGTTCGGGTGGGAGCGTCGGGCAAGGTGTCGACCGGCGCCGACATCGTCAAGCGGCTGATCCAGGGAGCCGACTACACCAACGCGGCGCGGGCGATGATGATGGCGATCGGGTGCATCCAGGCGCAGCGGTGCCACACCAACAAGTGCCCGACGGGGGTGACGACCCAGAGCGCGTGGCGCCAACGGGCCCTCGATGTGCCCACCAAGACGCTCCGGGTCCGGAACTATCAGCAGGCCACGGTCACCGAGGCGATGCGGATCATGGCGGCGATGGGGGTGGCGGATCCCCCCGCGTTGGATCCGACGATGCTCCGCCAGAACGTCTCGTCCCATCGTTCCGCGTCGTACGCGGAGCTCTATGACTGGTTGGCGCCCGGTGAGCTGCTCGATGAGGCGCCCGCGGCGTGGGCGGGAGCCTGGAGGAGCGCGTCGCCCGACACCTTCGCTCGTTGACCGTGGCCTCGACCGGCGCCTCGACGGGCGGCTCACCGGGCGTGGGTGCATACCCCAGGGGGTATCTGGTAGGCTGACCACGACTCGTCGTCCCGTTCCCGAAGGTCGTCCGATGGCATCTGATCCTCCACCCCCAGCGTTGGTCTTCGAGCAGTTCAACCTCGGTTGTCTGTCGCTGTACAGCTATCTCGTGGGCGACCGTACGACCGGTCGAGCGGTCGTCGTCGACCCGCAACGCGACATCAGCGGTTACGTGGCCGCTGCCGACGCAGCCGGTGTGACGATCGAACGTGTCATCGAAACGCACTTCCACGCGGACTTCCTCTCCGGGCATCTGGAGCTCGCAGCGGCGACCGGAGCGGTCATCTCCTACGGCGATGTCGCCGAGACCGACTTCGCCATCGACCCGCTCGCACACGGTCAGATCCTCGATCTGGGCGCGATCCAGCTCGAGATCCGCCACACGCCGGGGCACACGCCCGAGTCGATCTCGATCGTGATCAGCGACGAAACCGGGCCGTGGGGAGTGCTCACCGGCGACGCGATGTTCATCGGTGACGTGGGCCGACCCGACCTGTTGAACTCGATCGGCCATTCGGCCGACGAACTCGCCCGCTTGTTGTACCGGTCATTGCACGAACAACTCCTCACCCTCCCCGACACGACCCGGGTGTACCCCGCACACGGGGCTGGATCGGCGTGTGGCAAGCACCTCGCCGATGCACCGACCTCCACGATCGGCGAACAGCGACGCACGAACTACGCATTGGCCGACATGGACGTCGACACGTTCGTCGAGGTGGTCACCGACGGGCAAGGCGTCGCGCCCCTCTACTTCTCGTTCACCGCCGATACGAACCGGCGGGAACGCGCGCTGCTGGACGACAGCGAGGCCCCCGTGGCGGTCACGCTCGCCGATGCGCTCGCGCTCGCCGACCGGGGGGCGGTGGTGATCGACACCCGCCCGCCCGAGAGCTTCGCGTCGGGTCACGCACGTGGCTCGATCAACGTCGGCCTGGACGGTCGCTTCGCGGAATACGCCGGGACGGTGATCCGCCCAGGTGACGAAATCGTGGTCGCGGGTGCTCCCGGTCGAGGCACCGAGGCCAAGGTCCGTCTCGCAAGGATCGGGTTCGACAATGTCGTCGGCGCGGTCGACGACATCGAAGCGGTCCTGGCGGACGACCCCGACTCGGCGTGCACGTCACCTCGGATCACCGCTGCCGAACTGGCGGGCTGGATCGGGCAGGGCATCGACGTCCAGATCGTCGATGTCCGCAACCCCGGCGAGGTCGTCGACGGTGCGATCCCGACCGCGCGCAATCTTCCCCTCGGTGGGTTGATCGATCGACTCGACGAACTCGATCCGGATCGCACCACGGTCGTCCACTGCGCCGGTGGCTACCGCTCGTCGATCGCGGCGTCGGTGTTGCGCACCCGAGGGTTCGCGACGGTCGCAGACCTGATCGGCGGCTATGACGCGTGGGAGAAGCACCAAGTAGCCGACGACCGGTAGCGCTCGTCGTACCGGCTGGACGGGGGATGCGCGTGTCCGCTCGGTTCAGGCGCGGCGAGCGACGATGACGACGTGCAGGTACGCGGCGTCGCCGAGCAGCTTTGCAAAGGCGGCTTTGGCGCTGCGTCGGATCCGCAACGGATCGGTCGACCACTTCGTGGTGATCGGATTGGCCATCGCACACGTCTCGACGACGTAGCCACAGTCGGTGAACATCTCCGCAGCGGTCGCCCGGGTGAAGAAGCGCAGGTGGGTGCGATCCAGGGTGCCGTCGTCGGCGTAATCCCAACGGCCGCGGATCAGTTCCCAGACCACGGGTGCGTACCGGATCGACGGGATCACCGCGCCGACGAGGCCGCCTGGCTCGAGCAGATCGTGGCAGGCGCGCAAGGCGTCCCACGGATCGACGAGGTGTTCGAGCACGTCGTTGAACGTGATCAGGTCGAATCGCCGGTCGTCGTCGGCGAGTGCGTCCGGGAAGTAGCCGTCGATGACCTCGTTGAACGCGCCGCCGGCGCGGGCCACCCGCGCCGACTCGGCAACTGCTTCGACACCGATGATCGACGCGTCGGGTCCGAGATGGGATCGAAGCGTCGGACCGAAGCCGCCACGCGAACACCCGACGTCGAGAACACTGCCGAGATCCTTCGGAAGATACGGCAGCAGTTCGGGGCGCGGAATGACGGCGTAGACGTCTTGTTGGGCGGGATGGGTCGTCATGGGACGGAGGTCCTCTGATCGTCGAGCGGCACGGATGCGACGTTCGGTATCCGACGGGTGCTTCGGGATCGGGCACACCGATGCTCCAGGCGCCGCGAGCCGCCGTGATGCTATCCCCGCCCGATCCACCCTCCCACCCGATCCGCCCCCGCCCGAAATTCGGACCGTTGCCGCCGCCTACGGCGGTCAACGGTCCGAATTTCGCAGCGGACGGGGTGAGGGCTGGCGGCCGTTCCCCACAGTTCCGGGGTGCAGGCGGTCGTCGGCGCGAGCATCCGGGATCGGTTCGAAATGATCGGGGTCGCCGAAGGTCATGGTCGTGAGCGGATGGTATCGATGGTCACGTCGAGTCGCGCACCGGCCCTTCCCGAGCGACCGATACATCCAGCGGAGCCGAGGTGCTGCGTCGGTCGCGTCGTACCGACCCGAGGGGCTCAGGTCGGGGCCGAATCGTGTCGATATCCAGGGCATGGCGAGGACGGATCCGGGTTCCAGCCGCTTCGGTCACCTCTCGGCGTGGCGGCGCGTACGTGGCGCAATCGCGGCGGGACTCTCGGCCACGGTCGTCGTGGTGCTGGCGACGTCGTGCAATCCGACTGTTCCGGGAACCAGTTGTGAGTCGTTCCCGCCGAACAGCTTCTGGCACACGCCGATCAGCAAGCAGCCGACGTTGTCGAATTCGGCGGCGATGGTCGACTTCGTCGGAGCGACCAAGGCGCTGCACGCCGACTTCGGCAGCGGTCTCTGGGACGGCGGGCCGATCGGCATTCCGTTCGTGGCCGTGCCGGGAACCCAGCCCGGACTTCCGGTGACCTTCGAGTATGCCGACGAGAGCGACCAGGTCGGTTATCCGATCCCGGCCAACCCGCCGATCGAAGGGGGCGCGCAGAGTACCGGCGACCGACACATCCTCATGGTCGACAAAGATGCATGTCGGCTCTATGAGCTGTACTCGGCATACCCACCCGCCGGAGGCAGCGGCTGGACCGCCGGGTCGGGAGCGACCTGGGACTTGAAGTCGAACGCGTTGCGCCCCGCGGGGTGGACCTCGGCGGATGCCGCCGGCCTTGCGATCCTTCCGGGTCTTGTCACCTATGACGAGGTGGCCGCTGGGACCGTGACCCATCCGATCCGGATGACCGTGCCCGTTTCACGCACCGCGTACGTGTGGCCCGCCCGGCACGAGGCCGGGTCGACCACGAACGTGAACGCGCCGAGGATGGGCGAGCGATTTCGGCTCAGGTCGTCGGTGGATCCGAGCACGTTTCCGGCGCAGGTCCGGCCGATCATCGTGGCGCTTCAGACTTATGGTGCGATCGTTGCCGACAACGGCTCGGCGTGGTATCTGTCGGGCGCGCCTGATCCTCGGTGGGACAACGACCAGCTCGCGACGCTGAGCGCTTTGAAGGGCGGCGACTTCGAAGCGGTCGACGCGTCGTCGCAGATGGTGTCACCTGATTCGGGGGAAGCCCACCCCGCCAGTTGAAACGCGGGTGCATCGCCGGGTCTCGGCGATGCAGCGATTCGAATCGTCGGGCCGCGACCGGAACCGAATGGTGCTGTTACCGGTTTCAGCCGTCGGGGACGATGTCGAGGAGGCGACGAACGCCCCATCTGGCGATCAGCAACCCGACGATGAGTGCCGTGACGACGAAGAACCCTCCGGGCGCCACCG
>JAFDWI010000353.1 GCA_018268545.1 Actinomycetota bacterium | reverse complement strand
GTTCCGCAATGTCACCCCGGGGACCGGGTCCGTGATCCACGACACCGACGCAGGCGCGTATTCGAGCCCGGTCACCGTGCACGACGACACGCCTGCACCGTGGGATCCGTCCATCTACACCCAGTCGATCGCCTCGTCGGGTTACCAGTATCTGACCACCCGCGACGGCACCAAGCTCGCGCTCACCGTGCACCAACCGATGAATGCCGGTCCGGGGCCGTACCCCACCCTCGTCGAGTACGCGGGTTACGGCTATGCGAATCCGTCCGGGCCCCAGAGCGGGCTCGCCAAGGTTGCGAACGTCATGGGATTCGCGGTCGTCGACGTGAACATGCGCGGCACGGGCTGTTCGGGTGGCGCGTTCGACTACTTCGAGATGCTCCAGAACCTCGATGCGTACGACGTGATCGAGACGATCGCGGCGCAGCCGTGGGTGAAGAACCACAAGGTCGGGATGTTCGGCATCTCCTACGGCGGAATCTCCCAGCTGTTCGCCGCGCAACTGAACCCACCGCACCTCGCGGCGATCGCCCCGCTCTCGGTGATCGACGCGACCGCTTCGACGCTGTACCCCGGGGGCATCCTCAACACGGGGTTCGCGATGTCGTGGGCGCAGGGTCGTGTCGACGACGCCAAACCGGCCACGGCCACCACCGGCCAGCGATGGGCCTGGCAGCGGATCCAAGGCGGTGACACGACGTGCGCGACAAATCAGGTGCTGCATGCGCAAGCGGCCGACCTGATGGCGAAGATCCGCGCCAACCCCTACTACGTCGCCTCGGTCGCCGACGCGCTCGACCCGGTGAGTTTCGTGCACGACATCCACATGCCGGTGTTCCTGGCATGCCAGTTCCAGGATGAACAGACCGGTGGCCAGTGCCCCGAGCTGGTCCGGCACCTGACGGGCACCGACGACAAGTGGGCGGTGTTCACCAACGGGGTGCACACCGATTCCCTCGACCCGGCGACGATCAACCAGATCTTCGACTTCCTCCAGCTGTTCGTCGCCGAGCAGGTCCCGGGTCAGCAGAACTCGTTGCTCAAGGTCGCCGCCCCCATCATCTACCAGACCGCGCTCGGTGTTCCGAACAACGTGAACATCACGCTTCCCGACGACCCGATCCAGCAACAGACGACGTACACCGGCGCACTCGCGGCACTTCGCGCGCTTCCACGGGTGCAGGTCCGTTTCGACAACGGCGCAGGGTCGGCCCCCGACGGGACCTACGTCGCCGGTGCTCCCTACCCGGCCTACACGCTCGGCTTCTCGACCCTTCCGGTCCCGGGCGCACAACCCCGGACCTGGTACCTCGGTGACGGCCACGCGATGCACGACACGCCCCCGACGGCCACCGGCACCGACGACTACACCTCGGACGCTTCGGCGACGAATCCCACCGACTACAACGGCGACACCGGCGGCGGTGGGCTGTGGGGCGACGCCAGCCAATGGGACTGGAACTGGCAGCACCATCCGACCGGTACGGCGACGTCGTATCTGACCCCACCGCTCGCCTCGAACACGACCGTCGTCGGAACCGGATCGGTCAACGTCTGGGTCAGGTCGTCGACCCCCGACGTGGACCTGCAGGCGACCATCTCCGAGGTGCGACCCGACGGCAACGAGACCTTCGTGCAGAACGGTTGGATCCGGGCCTCGGAACGCAAACTCTCGACCGATTCGAACAACGTGCTCAAGCGACCGGGCACCCCTGACGATCCGGTTCCCACGTTCACCCAGGCTGACGCCGCCCCCATGCCCGCGGGCCAGTACGTGCCGGTGACGATCCCCCTGTACTTCCAGGGTCACGCCTACCGGACGGGTTCACGAATCCGGGTGACGATCTCGGCGCCGAACGGTTCACAACCCGTGTGGGCGTTCGCCGAAACCGTGCCGAGCGGTTCGACGTCGCAGGTGTCGATCGCGCATTCGCCGTCGATGCCGTCGAGCCTGATCCTCCCGGTCGTCCCCGGCGCGGCCGTGCCGACCGGACTCCCGGCATGCCCGAGCCTTCGGAACGAACCCTGTCGGGCATACGTCGGCCCGGCCGGTCCCCCCGCCGATCCCGCCGGGCCCACAGGGCCCACGACGCCACCGTCGACGACACCACCGGCACCGACGACCACCGCACCCACCGTGCCTGCACCGGCGCCACCATCGGGCATCGCGCCCGTGGCGACGGCGGTTGCGGTCAGCCCCCGCTACACCGGCTGACCGCACCGACGCCGTGGTCCGCCACGGTCAGTGCTCGCCGTGGAACACGTCCTCCTCGGATTTCGACCACACCGGGTGATCCCCTGCGGTCTCGACGTTGAACCCGTACTCGAACACCATCGCTCCCCCGAAGGTGGCACCGACCGCTCCGACGAGCACCATCAGGATCGACAGGACGAGCACGCCGATCGGCGTGGCCGCGGCCCCCGGGTCGACGAAGAACCGGACGATCAGATTCGCCGCGGCGAGCACCACCGCGATGATCATCAACAGTGCGTGCGCGTTGATCGTCCTGCGAGCCTGCGTCCCGGCCTCCGACGAGGTCCATGCGTCGATCCATCCGGTGACCGCGGCCAACACCGCCCCGATCGCTCCGGCCAGGAGCACCACGGTGCCTGCGGTGTAGAAGCCGTGCGCCCACGACGCGCCGTGTCCACCGATCGCCGAGGCGACGTCGAGGATGAGCACCAACACGACCGCACCGATGGGAATGTCGGTGAGCGGCGGATGAGTGGGCTTGCCCGCGAAGCCGCGGACGCCCTTGAACTTGCGACCTTTCATGGTCAGTGTCGGCTTGAACGAAAACTTGCGCACGTCGCTGCTCCTCGGTGTCGATTCGATCGTGGTCAGCACTCACCGCTGTTCGTGGCGAGGACCGCACCTTCTCGTAACAAGGTCATCCGCCGTTCAATTCCGCACATGGATCGCATCGGGGGATTTTCTCCGGGCGCGACACCCGGGCGATGATGAGGCCCGTCATGCCCTCCGCCGACGTGCCCTCCGGTGAACGCGGGATCGGCCACGGCGTGGCCGCGGTCGCCCCCGGGCTGGGCGCCGCCGTCGTCATCACGGTCATCGCGACGCTGCTCGGGCGGCTCGCGCCGGTCGTCGGCGCGCCGGTCTTCGCGATCGTGATCGGCATGGTCACCGCCGCCGTTCGGCCACCCGGGCCGTCGCTCGCACCCGGCATCAAGTTCACATCGAAGAAGGTGCTGCAAGGCTCGATCATCGTGCTCGGCTTCGGGCTGTCGCTGGGACGCGTCGTGCACACCGGCGTCGAATCGCTCCCCGTCCTGCTCGGTTCGTTGATCGGTGTGCTCGTGCTCGCCTGGTTCGTCGGACGACGCCTCGGGGTGGACCGCGACACCAACGTGCTGATCGGCGTCGGTACCGCGATCTGCGGCGCATCGGCGATCGCGGCGGTCAACGCCGTGATCGACGCCGACGACGCGGATGTGTCCTATTCGATCGCGACGATCTTCCTGTTCAACG
>JAFDWI010000352.1 GCA_018268545.1 Actinomycetota bacterium | reverse complement strand
CGGGGCTTCGGTCGACCAGGAGATCCGATCCAGAGGGTTGGCCGAGACGGCGCCGCAATCGCGTTCGATGGTTGGGAGCGGGCATCATCACGGCTGTCGCGTTGTGGACCCCACCGCTCTACGAACAGTTCACCGCACCGCGAGGGAACCTCGGCATGTTCGTCCACGGGGCTCTGTCGCCGAGCACTCCCCACGTGTCGGCGAGCCTGGGCCCCGGGGTCGCGGCAATCGTGTCCGTCATCGCTGTGCCGCCTTTCTGGCTGCCGCCCCACTTCTCGCACATTCCCTTCGATGCAACCGGGGGTGGACAGCCGTTCTGGGTCCGGGTCGCGTCGACCGTCATGCTCGTCATCGCCGGGTTCCTCGCGCTTCGCTGGGCACACCGACACGACCGGCCTGCAGTTCCCCGTGCGCTGGTGATCGCGGTGGGTGCCGTCGGCGGGTGGCTCGTGACCTGGCGATCGAACCCGAATGTGGGACTGCCGATCAAGTATTTCTGGGGCCTCTGGCCCCTCGCTGCGTTCATCTGGCTCGTCCTGGCGTATACCGCTGCCTGTGCCATCATGGCTCGTTTCTCCGACACCGACCGGTTACGGCCGAACGGCGTTCGGAACCTCACGATCGCAGTGGGATGTGCGACGGTCGTCGCCACGAGTCTGCTCGCCGTCCCGCGCCGGAACCTCTGCCGTGGTGTGTGTGCGAGTTCGGTCGACCCGCTCGTCCCGGTGGCCCGGGACATACGCAAGGTCGTCGCACATGATCTACGCGGCCGACAAGCGGTGCTTGTGCCGTCGTCGTTGGGAATCACCGACATGACCGCGGCGGTCCAACCGTCGCTCGTGCTCGGACTCCAGGACGCCGCGGTTCCGGCCGTCGCGTCGACGCCGTTCGACGCCCGGCAGTTCGCGATTCCGCTCGAGTCTGCGGCACGACCCGCCGCGACCGTTCGACTCGACATCACCCACACCCCACTTGCGGCCCCGAACGCGAAGCTGCTCGGAGTCTTCAGCACGCGACCGGACATCAGCCCGGCCCGCTTCGCGCACCTCGACGCGGTCGTCTCCAAGTGGTTGCGTCATGGACCGTCGACTTTGGAGATCGCGTCGCGGCAGGTTCGCCTCGGCGAATCCGACCGCGTCTACTGGTTCCTCGCGCTCGGATTCAGGGCATCTGCGACCGAAGATCCCAGCTCACAACCGCTGGCGAACTTCATCGCACAACTGGGCCTCGTCGGGCTCCAGCCACGTTCCGGCCTCCTCGACGTGCCAGGGCTGTCGCGCGCTGATGTCCAGGAATGGGCGAACGAACGTGCCCGAAAGTCCGTCGGCACCTTCTATCTCTATGTGGTGCCGGTTCCCTGAGCGTTCCACCGGTCGAGCAGACACTCGAATCCAGCGTGCCCTCTCCACATCGGATCCGGTCGATCGCCAGGTGGCGGTGGGGCGGGTGGGGATCGAACCCACGACCGAGCGATTATGAGTCGCCTGCTCTGACCACTGAGCTACCGCCCCGACAGGTGACGGCAACGGTACCCGACCGCCTGCCCGCGCACGGGTCTCGTCGTGAGTGCCACCGGACCACCACCGATGAACGGGAGAGGCGAAGCTCCGGGGGAGAGGCTCGAACTCTCGACCTAGCGGTTAACAGCCGCTTGCTCTGCCAACTGAGCTACCCCGGAAGGATCTGCGTGAGCCGGTCAGCCTAGTGGCTGCCCGGACGCCGCGGGTAGTCCGGCACGGCCGAACCACGAGTGCAGGGGCACCACGATCAATTGTCGTCGAGGTAGTCCCGCAGCAGCGCCCGACGCTGCGGCTGTCGCAACTTCGCGAGCGTCTTGGATTCGATCTGGCGGATCCGTTCCCGGGTCACACCGAAGTGACGGCCCACTTCTTCGAGGGTCAACGGCGCCCCATCGGTGTCGAGCCCGAAACGCATCCGGACCACCTCCCGCTCACGTGGGCTCAACTGGCCGAGCACCTGCTCCACGGCCCGGTTCAGCATGCGCCGCGCCGCCTCGTCCTCGGGGACCTGCGCGGCACTGTCCTCGATGAAATCCGACAGCAACGCATCGTTCCCGTCACCGCCGATGTTCGAATCGAGCGACAGCGGGTCCTGCGCGACGCGGAGGATGTCGCGCACCTTCTCCGGTGACATCTCGATCCGGGCGGCGATCTCCTCCGACGTCGGTTCACGCTTCAACTCGACCGCCAGCTCTCGCTGCATGCGGGTGACCCGGGTGATCGACTCCATCATGTGGACGGGGATCCGGATCGTGCGCGACTGATCGGCCAGCGCACGCGTCACCGCCTGGCGGATCCACCAGGTCGCGTACGTCGAGAACTTGAACCCCTTGGTGTGGTCGAACTTCTCGACCGCCCGCATCAATCCGAAGTTGCCTTCCTGCACCAGATCGAGCAGGGGCATGCCCCGGTTGGTGTAGCGCTTCGCGATCGACACGACGAGCCGGAGATTCGCCTGCACCAACTCGTCCTTGGCCCGTGCACCGTCTCGCGCCATGCGTTCCAACCGGCGCCGTTCGGCGAACTCCATCGCGTCGGTGGTCCCGGAGGCCTCGGCATCGGCGAGACGCTCCGCAGCGCGCGAACCCTTGACGATCCGTTCTGCGACCGCGACCTCCTGCGCCGGCGTCAACAGCGGTACCCGGCCGATCTCGCTCAGGTAAGCGCGGACCGAGTCGACCGACGCCGACGAGGCAACCGACGAGGCCGAGGCGCGTCGAGGTGTCGTCGCTTCCGTCCGCTTCATCCGACGTTGCGTGATCTCGTCGAGTTCGACCGCGTCCTCGAGCTCGACCGGGTGCTCGAGCTCCATCGACGCGTCGAGCGCGATGAGTTCGGCGGCAGTGGGTTCGGTGACGTCCGGATCCGCGACGTGCGCTCCGGGGGTGACCGCGGCGTCGGTCTCCGAGGCAGGCAGCACCACGTGCTCCGCCGAGGAGGCACCCGGTCCGATCGGATCCGTCATGTCGTCTGCGACGCGTGGCGCGTCACGCGTCCCGTCAACCACTGCGTCGATCCCTCGTGGTCACGCCCGACCCGGATCCTGCTCACTCAACCAGCGTACCAACTCCGAACTTTCCACCAGGATCGACTTCGGATCGATCTCGAGCTCCTCGAGTTGCAGCTTCAACCAGGTGATCGACGGCGAATACGCGAGCGGGTCATCAGAACCACGTGCCCGGCGTTCCAGATCCCGCAACACCCGTCGACCGGCCTCGGCGACCAGCCTCGTCGCGACGTCCAGCGGCTCGGCATCGCCCGGTTCCACCGCGACCGCCGCCAACAGCCCCGCAGCATCCGGGTCGAGACGTTCTGCGGCGACGTGCACGTCATGGTCCGACGACTCCAGCGCGATGAACGCGTCGCGGTGCAGGGGATCGTCGAACAACGTCGCGTCGACCAGATCGCTCAACTCCGATCCCCGGTGAACGGCCAGACGAAGCGCCTCGGTCTCCACGCCGCTCGGGCGACGCACCCGACGTGGCCGCGGCGCGTCGTCGAAGGGATCGTCGTCGTGCCCGCTCGGGTCCGAGTTGCCGACCGAAGCGAAACCGCCACGCGCGAGACGCTGCCGCAACCGATCCGGATCGAGGCGGCAACGATCGGCAACCTCCATCACGTACGGGTCACGCACCAGTTCGTTCGGATGCTCGGCGATCACCGCCAACGCACGCTCCGCGACCCGGGCGCGACCCTCGGCGCTCACGAAATCACCGGCGTCGAGCACCCTGGCCACCCGGTACGCGAGGAACGGTCGGGCGCCCTCGACGGCGGCACGCAACGCGTCGGGGTCCCGCCGGGCCGCATCGGCCGGGTCGGTTCCCCCGGGGAGGTCGACGACCGACACGTCGATGTCGTGGGTCCGCTCCCAGGTGTACACCCGGTCGGCCGCGGCCTGGCCGGCGGTGTCCGGGTCGAACGCGAGCACGAAGCGGCGCGCGAACTTCCGGAGCAACGTCACGTGATCGGCGGTGAGCGCCGTGCCGCACGTCGCGACCGCCTGATCGATCCCGCACGACGCAAAACCGATGACGTCGGTGTAGCCCTCACAGATGATCACCCGGTCGGCTGCGACGATCGACGATTTCGCCCAGTTCAGCCCGTAGAGCACCCGGGACTTGTGATACAGCGGCGTCTCGGCGGTGTTCCGATACTTGGGGCCTTCGGCGCCGGGCAGGACCCTCCCGCCGAAGGAGACCGGGTCACCCTGGGCGTCGAAGATCGGGAACAACACCCGTGAGCGGAAGAAGTCCTGTGTGCGACCTCGCCGGTTCACGAACACCAGACCGGCCTTCTCCAGAGCCCGGCCGTGACCGCTCAACGCACGTGCGAGACCGTCCCAGCCGTCGGGTGCCCACCCGAGGCGGAACTTCCGGACCGTGTCGCCGTCCAGACCCCGGTTTCGCAGGTACGAGCGCGCCGGGCCCGCATCGGATGCATGGAGCAGCCGCTGGTGATACCACTCGACCGCGTCGGTCGTCGCGGCGACGAGTTCGGTCCGCTCGCGGCGGCCTTCGGTCCGGGTCTGTTCGTCGTAGCGGAGGGT
>JAFDWI010000351.1 GCA_018268545.1 Actinomycetota bacterium | reverse complement strand
GTGCCGGTTTCCCGACCCGGATCGGCGGGTTCGACCAGAAGCCGTCGATCCCGAGGTCGTCGGGGACCTCCTCGGGGGTCGCGAACCGAACCCGGTCGGCGACCCCGGCGGCTTCGGCGTTGGTGCGACACAGGTCGAGCGCCCGCGTGTTCGCGTCGACCGCCCAGACGGTCGCGGCGGGGGAGCGCAGGGCCAGGGCCAACGTGAGGGGGCCGTAGCCGCATCCGATGTCGGCGAGGACGACCGCGCCCTGCGGCGGTAGTGGCGCATGGTCGATCAGGGCCCGGGTCCCGGTATCGACCGCGTCGGCCGAGAAGACGCCGGTGTCGGTCACCAACTCGTGGGTTCTGCCGTCGAGCTCGAGGGTGACCCGGCGTCGACGCGACGCCACGTTGGGGCTAGGGGAGAAGTAGTGCGCCATGACCATCCCATCTTGACCGATCACGTCGTTGTCCGGGCCACGGTCGTACGGGTTCGTGGTGCCCGTGGTCGCGGGAGCGCCGCACGTCGGGGATGTCGATGCCGCATCGATGACGGTGTGGTCGACCAACCGCCCGCCGCGGGGTGGCCGGTAGCATCGCACCATGGCCGTGTATGTGATCCGCAAGATCGGTGACCCGGTGTTGAACCGCCGTACCGAGGAGATCACCGACATCGACGGCCGCATCGCCAAGTTGGCCGACGACATGCTGGAGACGATGTACGACGAGCCCGGTGTCGGGCTCGCGGCCAACCAGGTCGGGATCTCCAAGCGGATGTTCGTCTACGACGTTGGCTACGGGCCGGTCACGGTGATCAACCCCCGGATCGTCGAAACCGACGGCGAATGGACCTACGAGGAAGGTTGCCTGTCGATTCCCGGGATGTCCTTCGAGTTGGTCCGGCCCAACGCGGTGCATCTGGTGGGGTGGGACCTCGACGGCAACGAGGTCTCGATCGAGGCGGACGAACTCGAAGGCCGTGCCCTCCAGCACGAGATGGATCATCTCGACGGGACCTTGTTCATCGAACGGCTCGACGACGATCAACGCAAGGCCGCCAAGAAGGCCCTGCGCGAGATGAACCTCGCAGCCCCCGACGAGCCGACGCCGATCCGCCGAGGCGACGGCGTCCTGCGGCTGCCCTGAGGTGCGGTGACCCTCAGACTTCCCGGGGCGCCGCGCCGGATCGCCTATCTGGGAACCCCGGATCTTGCGGTACCCACGCTCGAAGCGCTCGTCGGAGCCGGGTACGAGGTCGTCCTGGTGGTCACCGCTCCGGATGCTCGCCGCGTTCGACGCGGCGACCCGGAGCCTTCCCCGGTGAAGGCCGCCGCGCAACGTCTGGGTCTGGCGGTGTCGCACGACCTGGCCGACGTGGGCGACGCCGGCGCCGACCTCGGCGTGGTCGTTGCGTACGGGCGGATCATCCCGACCGCCCTGCTCGACGTGGTGCCGATGATCAACCTGCACTTTTCGCTGCTCCCGCGATGGCGGGGTGCGGCACCCGTGGAGCGGGCGCTGCTCGCGGGCGACGAACGCACCGGTGTGTGCATCATGGACGTCGCCGAAGCCCTCGACGAAGGCGACGTGTACGCACGCGCCGAGGTCGTGATCGGATCCGACGCGACACTCGAGTCGCTGCGCTCGGAACTGGTCGACCTTGGCACCGGACTGCTGCTCACCGGGCTTCGTGACGGGTTCGGCCCGCCCGTCCCCCAGAGCGGAGATGTGAGTTATGCGGCCAAGATCACCCAGGACGACAAGCGCCTGGACTTCGCCACGGGTGCCGAGATGATCCGGCGTGTCGTGTCACTCGGTGGAGCGTGGACGACGTTCCGCTCCAAGCGGCTCAAGGTCTGGGCGGTCGCGTCCCGGTCCGACGGCGAGCCGGTCGCCGATCCGGGCACGTTGCTCGGTCCTGTCCAGGGCATCGGGCCGCGGGTTGCCGCGGGAGGTGAATGGGTCGAACTTCTCCAGGTGCAACCCGAAGGAAAGCCTCGCATGGCCGCGGTCGACTGGGCCCGGGGTGCACGGCTCGGTCCCGCCGAGCGGTTGGGCGTGTGACGTCGCAGCCCCGGGGCGGGAACCCGCGCGCTGTGGCGCTGCGGATCCTGGCCCGCATCGAAGACGACGGGGCGTTCGCGAACCTCGTCCTCACCTCCGAGTTGGGCCGGTCGCACCTGGAGCCCCGGGACCGCGCCTTCGTCACCGCGCTCGTGGACGGCACGACGCGGATGCGACGTGCCTGTGACCATCTGGTCGACCGGTTCTTGAATCCGACACAGCTCCGGCGTGGGCTCGAACCCGAAGTGCGGAGGGCGTTGCGGCTGGGTGCCTTCCAACTGACGTACCTGGCGACGCCGGCGCATGCGGCGGTCTCGGCCACGGTCGCCGTGGCGCCACGACGCGCGCGGGGTCTGGTCAACGCGGTACTGCGGCGGGTCGCCGCCGACCTGGTCGACCCCGCCGATCCGAACTGCTGGCCCGATGAGGCGACGAGGGTCGGCTACCCCGATTGGGTCGTCGACCGGCTGCGGCGCGACCTCGGACCGGCCGACGCCGCCGCGGCGCTGGAAGCAATGAACCGACCGGCGCCACCGTCGTTGCGATCGGACGGCTACGTCCAGGACGAGGCGTCGCAGACCGTGGTCGACGCGCTCGAGATCCGATCGGGTGATCTGGTCGTCGATCTGTGCGCCGCTCCCGGTGGCAAGGCGACCGCGTCGGGCCATGGGGGCGCACGGGTGATCGCCGCGGACCACACCGGCGGTCGGGCCGGGCTGATCGTCGGCAACGCCGAACGGACCGGGGTGGCCGACCGCCTCGATGTGGTGGTCGCCGACGGCCGTCGGCCCCCGTTTCGCGCCGGGTGTGCCGACGTGGTCCTGTTGGATGCACCGTGTTCGGGGCTCGGGTCGTTGCGTCGTCGAGCCGATGCGCGTTGGCGGATCACCGAGGCCGACGTGGATCGGCTGGCCGCGTTGCAGCGTGAGCTGGTGGTCACCGCGGCCGAGCTGGTGCGACCGGGCGGGCGTCTCGTCTACAGCGTGTGCACGCTGACCAGCGCCGAGACCGTCGACGTCGAGCGACACTTTCGCGGAGTGTGCCGAGACTTCGAGCCCGACCGCCTCGGGACACCCTGGCAACCGTTCGGGGCGACGGACGCGGCGGTTGTGCGGTTGCTCCCGTCGACCGGAGGTGCGGACGGGATGGCGACGTTCCGGTATCGCCGCTCATCGGACCGGTAGGTTCGTGCGCGTGGACGCGGCAGCCGATCGGATCCCGATGGCACGAGCGGTCGAGCTCGCGGCGTCGGTTCGGTGTACCACGTCGCCGAACCCGTGGGTCGGCTGTGTGGTCGTCGCTCCCGGCGGCGCCACCTACGAGGGTGCGACCGAACCTGCGGGTGGCCGCCACGCCGAGGTCGTCGCGCTCGACGCGGCCGGCGAAGCGGCGAAAGGTGCAACGGCCTATGTGACGCTGGAGCCGTGCGCTCATCACGGGCGGACCCCGCCGTGTGTGGACGCGCTCATCGGCGCGGGTATCGCCCGGGTGGTCGTCGCCGTCCTCGACCCCGACGAGCGGGTCGCCGGGCGGGGGATCGACGCGTTGCGTGCCGCGGGGATCGCCGTCGATCGAACCGATGACGAGGTCGCGACCGCTGCTGCAACCCAGTTGGAGGCGTACCTGGTGCAGCGCCGGACCGGTCGTCCCTATGTGGTCTGCAAGCTCGCCGCGTCGATGGACGGGCGTACGGCCGCCGCGGATGGGACCAGCCAGTGGATCACCGGGATCGAAGCACGCACCGACGCGCACCGGTTACGGGCCGAATCCGATGTGATCGTCGTCGGCGCCGGGACGGTTCGGGCCGATGATCCGAGCCTGACGGTCCGTCACGTGCCGGCGCCCGGTGGGGATCCGCGTCGCATCGTGTTGGGGTCGATTCCCGCGGGTGCAAAGGTCCTTCCCGCCGAGGCC
>JAFDWI010000350.1 GCA_018268545.1 Actinomycetota bacterium | reverse complement strand
TCGTCCCCGTGACCGTCGTGCAGGTTCCCCCGATGCGGATCGTCGGCATCAAGACCCCCGACCGCGACGGCTACAGCGCCATCCAGGTCACCTTCGGCACCAAGAAGGCAGCCAAGCTGACCAAGCCGGTCGCCGGGCAGTACGCCGCCGCCGGCGTCGACCCCGGTGTGCGCCTCGTCGAGCTCCGCCTCGATGACGTGTCCGGTTACGAGGTCGGCCAGCAGATCGCGGTCGACGTGCTCGCCGACACGACGCTCGTCGATGTCACCGCGGTCTCCCGGGGGAAGGGATTCACCGGTGTGATGAAGCGCCACAACTTCTCCGGCCAGCGTGCCAGTCACGGCGCCCACCTCGTGCATCGCATGCCCGGTTCGGTCGGATCGTGTGCGACGCCGGCCCGCGTGTTCAAGGGCCAGCGCATGGCCGGTCGCTCCGGTGGCGAGACGACGACCACGTTGAACCTGTCGGTCGTGCGAGCGGACCCCGAACGCAACGTCCTGCTGGTCAAGGGCGCGGTTCCCGGCCCCAAGGGCGGTCTCGTGTTCGTGCGGGACGCCGTCAAAGGAGGGCAACACTGATGCCGTCGGTAGAAACCCTTGATGCCACCGGTGCACGGTCCGGTTCGGTCGATGTCGCCGACGAGGTGTTCGGTCGCGAACCGAACATCCCGTTGATGCACCAGGTCGTCACCGCGCAGCTCGCCGCCCGTCGGGCCGGAACGCAGAGCACCAAGACCCGTGCCGAGGTCGCCGGTGGTGGTGCGAAACCGTGGAAGCAGAAGGGAACCGGCCGTGCCCGTGCCGGATCGAACCGCTCGCCGATCTGGCGTGGCGGTGGCGTGGCACTCGGCCCGAAGCCGCGTAGCTACGCGCAACGCACGCCCAAGAAGATGATCCGTGCAGCCCTCCACAGCGCACTGTCGGATCGCGCCGCCGACGGCCACGTCCTCGTCGTGGACGAGTGGGCCTTCGACGCACCGTCGACCAAGGCCGCTGCCGCATTCCTCGCGACGGCCGAGCTGAACGGCCGGGTGCTGGTCGTGGTCGGTGACGCCGACACCGACGCCGCGAAGAGCTTCCGGAACCTCCCCGAAGTCCACCTGTGTCACGCCTCCGAACTCAACGCGTATGACGTGTTGGTTGCCGACGACATCGTGTTCTCCCGTTCGACACTCCCCGAGCAGAAGGCGTAGTCCCGTGGATCCATCAGATGTGCTGATCCGTCCGGTCGTGTCCGAGAAGTCCTATGCGCTCCAGGAGCAGGGCGTCTACACGTTCATCGTGCACCCCGAGGCTCGCAAGCCCGAGATCCACGACGCGGTCGAGGCATCCTTCGGCGTGAAGGTCGTCAAGGTCAACACCTTGAACCGACGCGGCAAGACCCAACGCAACCGCCGGAACAACCGGCCCGGAAAGCGCCCCGACACCAAGCGGGCGATCGTCACCCTCGCCGCCGGCGAGTCCATCGAGATCTTCCAGAGTTAGGACCATGGCTCTTCGTAAGCGCAAACCCACGAGTGCCGGTCGCCGTTTCCAGACGGTCTCGGACTTCTCGGAAATCACCCGGTCGACGCCGGAGAAGTCGCTGCTCGCGCCCAAGACGAATTCCGGTGGCCGGAACTCCTACGGGCGCAAGACCGCTCGCCACCGTGGTGGTGCGCACAAGAAGCAGTACCGGATCATCGACTTCAAGCGTGACAAGGACGGCGTGCCGGCCAAGGTCGCCACGATCGAGTACGACCCGAACCGCAATGCGCGCATCGCGTTGCTGCATTACGTCGACGGTGAGAAGCGCTACATCCTCGCCCCGAAGAACATCAAGGTCGGGGACCGCGTCCGCAACGGACAGGGTTCGGACATCAAGCCCGGCAATGCCCTGCCGATGCGTTACATCCCGGTGGGCACGGTCGTGCACAACGTCGAGCTGCAGCCCGGTGGCGGCGGCAAGATGGCCCGCAGCGCCGGCTCGAGCGTGCAGCTCGTCGCCAAGGAAGGCGACTTCGCGACGCTGCGACTGCCGAGCACCGAGATGCGCCGGGTGCTCATCGACTGCCGTGCGACGATCGGTGAGGTCGGCAACGCCGAGGCCGAACTGGTCAAGATCGGCAAGGCGGGACGGAACCGCTGGAAGGGCGTCCGCCCCCAGACCCGTGGTGTGGCGATGAACCCGGTGGACCACCCCCACGGTGGTGGTGAAGGCAAGACCTCCGGTGGCCGTCACCCGGTGTCGCCCTGGGGCAAGCCCGAGGGTCGTACGCGCGACACCACCAAAGACTCCCAGAAGCTCATTGTCCGTCGTCGCCGCACCCGCGGTTCACGGAGATAGGTGCCCCGATGCCACGTTCGCTCAAAAAAGGTCCCTTCGTCGACGACCATCTGCTCGCGAAGGTCGACGACCTGAACTCGCAGGGCGCGAAGCGGGTCATCAAGACCTGGTCACGCCGGTCGACGATCATCCCCGACATGGTCGGCCACACGATCGCGGTGCACGACGGACGCAAGCACGTGCCGGTGTACGTGACCGAATCGATGGTCGGTCACAAGCTCGGTGAGTTCGCCCCGACCCGTACGTTCAAGTACCACGCGGGCCAGGAGAAGCAGGTCAGGGGTCGTCGGTAGATGTCGTTCGGAACCAAGACCAACGAGCGGCCGGGAACCCGTGCCCAGGCGCGCTACATCCGCATGTCGCCCTCCAAGGCCCGCGAGGTCCTCGACCTCATCCGTGGTCGGAGCGTCGCCGAGGCGCGGGACATTCTCGACCTCGTCGAGCGCGGCGCCGCAGAGGTGATCGCCAAGGTGCTCAATTCGGCCGTGGCGAACGCGGTCGCCAACGACGACCAGGAGCCCGAGCGCCTGTTCGTGTCGGCGTGCTACGCGGACGAGGGGCCGACCCTCAAGCGTTTCCGTGCCCGTGCCCGGGGACGGTCGAGCACGATCCGCAAGCGCACCTGCCACATCACGGTGATCGTGTCACGGATGTCCGACGACGATTTCGCCCGGCTCGAGGCCAAGGCTCCCGCGGCTTCCGGTGGCGGGCGGCAGCGTCGTGTGTCGGCGTCACGCGCGAACCGGGTCGCCAAGAGTCGTCAGAAGGACGCCGGCAAGGCGGGCCTGGACGAAGAGGCCACCGGGTCGGCCGATGCCCCGGTGGACGAGACACCGACGGACGAGACGCCCGCGGAGGACGTCGAGACCGAGGCCGGTGTTGCCGAGGACGTCGAGACCGAGGGCGGTGTCGCCGACGATGCGGTGGCCGAAGAAGCCACGACCGACGACGAAGTGGCCGAAGACGAAGCAGAGGACAAGGACTGATGGGACAGAAGGTCAACCCTTACGGCTTCCGTCTCGGCACGACGACCGACTGGAAGTCGCGTTGGTACGCCGACCGGCAGGAATACGCCGATTACGTCATCGAGGACGCCACGATCCGCAAGCGCATCATGGACGACCTGCCCCACGGGGCGATCAGCCGCATCGAGGTCGAGCGGACCCGTGACCGGGTGCGGGTCGACGTGCACACCGCACGGCCGGGCATCGTCATCGGTCGCCGTGGATCCGAGGCGGACCGCCTGCGTGGCGAGCTCGCCAAGATCACCGGGAACAACCGGGTGCAGCTCAACATCCAGGAGATCAAGGACCCGGAGCTCGACGCGGCGCTGATCGCCCAGGGTGTCGCCGACCAGCTCGCCAACCGCATCGCGTTCCGCCGTGCGATGAAGCGGGCCGTGCAGAACGCCCAGAAGGCGGGCGTGCTCGGCATCCGGGTGCAGTGCGCCGGTCGCCTCGGCGGCTCGGAGATGTCCCGCACCGAGTGGTACCGCGAAGGGCGGGTGCCGTTGCACACGCTGCGTGCCAACATCGACTACGGATTCCGTGAAGCCCGCACGACCGCCGGCCGGATCGGCGTGAAGGTGTGGCTCTACAAGGGCGACATCGTGCCGTATCGCACGCAGGTGTCCGAGCGGATCGCCCAGGAAGCGGCGATGGCGGTCGGTGAGACCTCCGGCCAGGTCCGTGACCCC
>JAFDWI010000034.1 GCA_018268545.1 Actinomycetota bacterium | reverse complement strand
GGGATGTTGGCGAGCTCTTCGCCCGTGGCTCCGGCCTGAATGGCTTCGAGAAAGGCTTGCATGGGCCGAGATGCTAGTTGCCGACGGTCGGCCGTCCGGACTCGAAGGGGTCCGTTCGTCTGTGGGTGCGGCCGGACAGGCCATCGGCTCACATTTCGGGAATGATCCAATCGAGAGCGTCGAAGCGGGCGAAGTCACGATCGAACGACGCCAATGAAGCAGCGTTCTCGATGGCGATTGCCGCGAGCACTGCGTCGGGGACAAGGTCGCCTTTCGCGTCAGCGGACGCGAGCAGATCTCGCAGGATGTCGTGGTGGTCGGCCCCCGGCTCGCATCGGCCATGGTGGGGTTGCAAACGAGTCGCGTCGATGAATGCGAACGCGCTCTCAGGCGGCGTCGGCACCGTGAACACCCGTCGATTCGTCGCAAGGCGGAGGAACGAATGCCACACGGTCGTGGGCACCCCGAACGTGACGCGACGGTCGACGAGATCTTCCAGAAAGGCGCGGGCGGGGCGGTGGCGCGGGTGATCGTCGCGGTGCGCGGCCAGCAGGACGTTGACGTCGAGCAGGATCATCGGCGTTTGTCGAGGGGCTGATCGGAATCGAGGAGCTCGAACAGGTCGCGATTCGAGGTGAGGTCGATTCCGGCTCGCACACCCGTTCCGTGGAATACCGGAATCGTCGGGCCGGGCGCGGAGGTGTCATCGCGTTCGAACCGCTCGCGTAACGCATCGTCGACGATACGGCCGAGCGAAACGCCGTCGGCCCGTGCGCGCCGCTTTGCTTCAGCAAGAAGGTGGTCATCGACCACCACGGTGGTGCGCATGATGCAAATGTTAGCGCGTCAATCGCATCACATCGCATCGGCGGTTCATGTTCGGCGTGTGGCTCGGCTGGTCGAAGCCCGCCGAAGGGCCGCGACGCTTTCGGCGAGTGTGGTCACGAGGGCGGAACTCACCGGCGGAAGATGAACCGCCAGCGGAGCGAAGGATGCGGGAAGGCCGTTCGAACCACCGATTGCGCCGCGGTCATTGCCGTGAATCGGTGGCGCGCAACTACGATGACGGAACCGTTTCGTCGTCCTCACAGGGGTGAATCACCATGGCCGGATCCGTCATCATCTCCGGGGCTCGTACCCCGATCGGCAAGTTGTCCGGCGCGGTTGCCTCCCTGAGCGCCGCCGACCTGGGCGGTGTCGCGATCAAGGCCGCGCTCGAGCGTGCCGGCATCGACGGCGAACAGGTCGACTACGTGTTCATGGGTCACGTGCTCCAGGCCGGCGCTGGACAGATCACCGCCCGCCAGGCCGCCGTCGCCGGTGGGATTCCCATGAACGTGCCCGCCAACACCATCAACAAGGTGTGTCTTTCGGGCATGAACGCCATCCACCTGGCTGACCTGATGATCCAGGCCGGTGAGGCCGACATCGTTGTCGCCGGTGGGATGGAGTCGATGACGAACGCGCCGTACCTGCTGCCCGGAGCCCGCGCCGGCTACCGCATGGGTGACTCCTCCGTGGTCGACTCGATGATGTACGACGGGCTGTTCTGCGCGTTCGACCAGTGCGCGATGGGCCTTGGCACCGAGAAGTACGCATCGAGCGAGTCCCTCGATCGTGCGCCACAGGACGACATGGCCGCCAAGTCGCATCAGCGTGCTGCCGCGGCGATCGCGTCGGGCAAGTTCGCCGAGGAGATCGCGCCGGTGTCGATCCCCCAGCGCAAGGGTGACCCGGTCGTCTTCGACACCGACGAGGGTGTGCGGGGCGAGACCACGGCCGAATCGCTCGGGGGCTTGCGCCCCGCGTTCGACAAGGCGGGCAACATCACCGCCGGGAATGCATCACAGATCTCCGACGGTGGCTCTGCGATGGTGATCATGTCGGCCGCGAAAGCTGCCGAGTTGGGGCTCACCCCGCTCGCCGAGATCCTCGGCTACGGCCAGGTCTCCGGTCCGGACTCGGCGTCGCTGTTGTACCAGCCGGCGAACGCGATCCGTGCCGCGCTCAAGCAGGCCGACCTCGATGTGTCCGACGTGGACCTGTTCGAGATCAACGAGGCGTTCGCCGCCGTCGGAATCGCGTCGATGCGCGAACTCGGGATCACCGACGAGGTCGTCAACGTCAACGGTGGTGCGATCGCGCTGGGTCACCCGCTCGGCATGTCGGGGAACCGGATCACGCTCACGCTCGCGCACGAGTTGAAGCGCCGCGGTGGTGGCATCGGTGCCGCCGGGCTGTGCGGCGGTGGCGGTCAGGGCGACGCCATCGTGTTCCGCGTCTGAAGTCCGCTTGCCGGCTGCTCCACAGACGTAGGCTGTCCGACGAGGGCCGGTCGACGACCGGGAATTGCGACGATCGACGCGCAGCGGTGCGCGATGAGCCATCGATACGAAGGGAACCGACCATGATCGCGACCGTCACCGGTTCGACCGGCTGGGCCTACCTGCTCCTGCTCACGTTGCACATCCTGTGTGCGATCGTCGGGTTCGGCGGCGTGATGCTGAACGGCATCTGGGGTTCGGCGCTGTCGAAGGCACGAGGCGAATCGGCGGCACTGCTGGCTGAGACCCTGCACAAGGTGTCGAAGATCGCCGAGATCTTCATCATCGCCGTCGCCGTGTTGGGCATCGCCCTGGTGTTGATGAGCAACCACGAGCATTCGTTCGCGTCGCCGTGGCTTTCGGCGTCGATGGGGTTGTACATCGTTGCGCTCGGCCTGTCGTTCGGGTTGCTCGCGCCGACGAGCCGAAAGCTCGTCGAGTTCGCCCGCGCGGGCAACGAGCCGACGCCCGAACGCGCGGCGGCCGAGAAGAAGGTCGCCGCGATCTCCGGGATCCTGCACCTGCTGCTTGTCGTGATCCTCGCGTTGATGGTGTTCGGCCCGACCACGACGTGGCTGCTCGCCAAAGCGGCCACGCACTGAGTACGGAGCCGACGACCCGGGTCGGTTCAGGCGAGCGACCCGACCCGGTGGGCCCAGTGGCCCCGCGCGTCACGTTCGGTCGAACCGAGCGCGTCGAACTCCGCGAGCAGGTCGCCGGCGTCGTGGCGGCCCTGCACCGCATGGGCGACCTCGGCCCGCATCGCGTCGAGTTGGGCGTCGCGTCGAACACCGAGTGAGTTCTCGAGCGCCCGGTTCCACAACGGACCGACAACGTCGGCGCCGCGGTGCTCGTGGCCCTTTTCGTCGACGATCGTCCGGTCTCGGATCTCGGTGAGCACCGTCTTGAGGTATTCGACATGGGGGGTCTCGTCCGAGCGGATGTGGGCGATGATCGACCCGGCCTCGCCGTCACCGGCGACGCGGTCGGTGTCGTCCAGGATCGTCTGGGCCCAGTCGAACGCGTGGAAGGCGGAGATCTCGATGAACAACAGACCGATCATCCGGTTGAGCATCGACTCGAGGTCGAAGTCGATGTCGGCGGGAAGGATCCGGTTCGCGATCGCCTCGGCGCGCAGACGCGCCGGGTCGATCGCCCCGCCGGTTCCCGGCTGGGAGATGCCCATGCGCTCGAGCATGAGGGTGGTCTGGTCTTCGGTGACCGGGTTCTCGAAGGCGATGTCGCGCGCGGTCCACCACATCAGGGTGTGTCCGCCCTCGTCTTCGTGACCGGTCTCGTCTCTGGCGTGCGCCTCGAACAACCCGCGCTCCAGGTGGGCGAGTGCGGTGCTACGGGTGTCTTCGACGAACGTGGAGGGCAGATCGGGGACACTCGTGTAGCGGATCAGCCCGCCGAACCCTTCGACGGTGCCGATGCGCGTGAGGACCGCGATGATCGGGTCACGCACGCCGTGGTCGAGCAGGAACCGGGCCTGGGGGACGTTCGGATAGTGCTCGGGCCAGGTTTCCAACGGAACGTCGATGATGTCGGTTGCGAACGTGGCGCGGTGCGCGCGTTGCCACGCGTCGATGGCCGGGACCCGATTGCGGGTCCGGGGCGACACGTAGGCGCCGGTGTCGTCGTACCCGCCGTGGCAGCGCACGCCCCCGACGATCTGTGGTTCGGCGTAGTCGTGGTCGGCGAGCAGTTCGTCTGTCGACCAGTCGAGCTGGTCGGTCGATGTGGTCATGTGGATCCCCCGTGGACGTTCCCCGTGATCGGCAGCCTTCGGAGCGCCGACGGTGTCACTCTAGGCCCGCGCGATGCCGCCGGCGCGGTTGCGCCGCGAATCGGGAACCTCACGGAAAGTGCCGAAAACAAACAGGAAAATGCGATTGTCAACGGCCTCACCGGTTACTACGATGGAAGTGAGATCCGGCTGAGTCTCCATCCCCCCTCCACTCAGCCGGGCATCAAGGGGCTGCTTCCCACAACGGTTCGCACGATGTCCGCCCGCATCGTACGAGTCGGGGAGTAGCCCCTTGGACATTTTGTGCGCAGGTGGAGTTGACCGGGTTCAGGTCCCCGGTGCGTCGAGTCGGCGGCGGGCTTCGATCGCTCGGCCCAGCGTGAGTTCGTCGGCGTATTCGAGGTCGCCCCCGACGGGCAGGCCGCTCGCGAGTCGGGTGATCCGGATTCCGGTGTCGGCGAGCAGGCGTGCCAGATACAAGGCGGTCGTCTCTCCTTCGATGTTCGGGTTCGTGCAGACGATCAGCTCGGTCACTCGTTCATCGGACAACCGCACGACGAGGTCACGGACGTGCAACTGATCCGGGCCGATCCCTTCGATCGGGCTGATCACCCCGCCGAGCACGTGGTAGAGCCCGTGGAACTCGCCGGTGCGTTCCACGGCGATCAGGTCACGGGCCTCCTCGACGACGCAGATCACGCTCGGGTCACGTCGAGGGTCAGAACAGATCGAGCAGAGCTCGTCCTCGGCCATGTTGTGGCAGCGGGTGCAGAAACCGATCCGGGCCTTGGTGTTGTCGATCGAACGGGCCAGACGTGTCGCATCCTGCAAGGGGGCGTTGACCAGGTACAGCGCGATGCGCTGCGCGGACTTCGGACCGATGCCGGGCAGGCGGCCGAACTCGTCGATGAGTTCTTGGACGGCGGGCGGGTAGGCGCTCACGTGGCGGAGGCGTGCTCAGTCGCCGAACAACCCGCCGAGGTCACCCAGGTCGCCGAGTCCGGCGAGGGGCCCGTCGTCCTGGATCTCGGCCACCTGCGCGAGCGCATCGCGCAACGCCGCGAGCACGAGCGCCTGGAGCATCTCGACGTCGCCGGCAGCCTCGGGTGCGATCGTCACGCCGGTGCATTCCATCGCGCCCGTCAAGGTGATCCGTACCGCACCACCGCCCGCGGAGCCTTCGACGATCGTGGCCGCCGCGTCGGCTCGGGCTTGCTGCATCTGTTGCTGCATCTCGCCGGCCATCGACAGCAGCGAGCCCATGTCGAGGCCGCCGAGGAGTCCGGCCAACGGATCGCCGGCCGCGCCTTGGGACCCGGGCGTGATCTGGTCGGGACGGACCGGGTGTTCGGATGTGGCGTCGTCGTTCATGTCGGATCTCCGATCGGCAATCTACCGTTCAGGGGTCGATGATCTCCGCACCGGGGAACGCATCGAGCAGGCGTTGGGCCGCGCTGCGGTCGTCGGCCGGCGCGTCGTCGAGTTCATCGATCGGTCCGATGTCGGCCCGTTCATGGTCGAGGGCTTCCTCGTCGGTCTGTGGCGCCGGCCCGGTTGCGTCCGTGGATGCTCGCTCGTCGCGGCCGTCGCGACCGTGCGGCGCATCGACGACGAGCTCGAGGGTCAGCGGGTGCCCGAGTACGGCGGCGAGCGCGCCCTCGACCTCGGCGAGCTTCTGGAGCGACTTCTCCCGGTGCACCTCATTGGGAACGGCGAAACGGGCCCGGCCCGTGGACGCATCTGCGGCCGTGTCGACGAAGTGGCCGACGCTGAACATCGCCTTCGTCAACCCGGAAAGTCGGGGGAGCACCTGTTCGGTCCAGGTCGTCTCGAGGTCGGTCCGGCCCGCCGAGCTGTCTGCCGTGGTGGTCGTCGGAACGCTCGCCGAGCTGTCTGCTGTCGTGGCTGCCGGTTCCTCTCCCCGGGGCGACGAACCGGCGGGTGGATGGGGCGATCCAGCCACGGCCGATCGCGACACCGGCGGCGACGTGGAGCGGGCACCGTCGGGGCTCGGTCCGGTCGGTTCCGGTTCGCTCGGGGCCGTCGCCCGTCGAGGTGCCACAAGTGGACCGTCGGGCGTCGACGGTCCACTTCGGTGCCCGTCCGGTTCGACGGGCGGCGGAGCCGGGGCTCGATCCTTCGGTGCACCCGGCCGGCTCGGAGTCGTCGGTGGCGGGGTTTCGCGTGGTGGCCCGGAGCGGATCGCCGCGCGTGCCGCGTCGGCCGGGCGCCCCGAGCTCGAGCCGGGCATTGCCGATTCTGTCGGCGGCGGCGGTGATCCCGGGGACGTCGGGGCTGTCGCCGTCGCCGCGGCGTGCGTGCTCGGCGGCGCCCCCGGCCCGGCGCCGCGTTCGAGTCGTTCGATCCGGACGGCGAGCGATTCGAGTGAAATGTCGGTGTCGGTTCGGGTGAGGCGAACCAGGGCGACCTCGAGGGGGATCCGGGCATCGGGCGCGGTCCGCATTTCGCGGAGCGCGTCGCCGATCGCCTCGAGGATCCGGGTGCACGTTCGGTCGCTGAAGGCCTCGGCCCAGCTCGCCGACTTGGCGCGCTCGGCATCGGTGGCTTGCTCGAGCGGGTCGCCCATGCGATGCAGGAAGACGTCACGGATCCGAGCGAGCAGTGCTTCGCCGACGATGCGTGGATCACGTCCGCGACCCACGGCGTCGGACACCGAGCGCAGCGCGGCGGCGGTGTCACCGGCCGCGAGTGCGTCGACGAGTTCGTCGACCTGGTCGCCCTGGTCCAGCACGCCGCCCGCAGCGACCACCTGGTCGAGCGCGGAAAGGGTGTCGCGGGCGGATCCGCCGCCGGTGCGCAGCGCGTACTCGATTGCTGCGTCGTCCAACGTCAGTCCGGCGTCGGTGGCCACTTCGTCGACGAGCGCCCGGAGTTCGTCCGCGGTGAGCAGGTGCAACGCGTAGTGCTGGGTTCGGCTCCGGATCGTGGGGAGCACCTTGTGCGGATCGGTCGTGGCGAGCACGAACACGACGTGACCGGGCGGCTCCTCCAGCGTTTTGAGGAGCGCGTTGGACGCGCCGGCTGAGAGCATGTGGACCTCGTCGAGCAGGTACACCTTGGTGCGTCCGGGTGAGCCGAGCGCGGCCTTCGCGATGAGGTCGCGCATCGCGTCCACACCGTTGTTGGACGCCGCGTCGAGTTCGAGCAGGTCATAGGACGTGCCCGACTCGATCGCCTTGCACGAGTCGCACACCCCGCACGGTTCGCCGTCGTCGAGGTCGGTGCAGTTCAGTGCCTTGGCGAGGATGCGGGCCGTCGAGGTCTTGCCGGTCCCACGAGGGCCGCTGAGGAGGTACGCGTGACCGACCCGGTTCTCCCGTACGGCGTTGTGCAGGGCGGTGATGACGTGGTCCTGGCCACGGACCTCGGAGAATCGCTGTGGCCGGTACCGACGGTAGAGCGATTCGTACGCCATGGGTCCCGAGCCTACCGACCCCGGCAAGGCCCGCTCTTTCGTGCCGCGGCCGCCGTGCGTGTCCACGCGGGTCGACGCGGTGCCGGCGTGCCCGGGCGCGAGGTGACCCGCCTGCGGAAGTGGCGACCAGGTGATCTGCGGCACACCGCAGGCTCCGCTGAGAGCTGCTGCCTCCCGGCCCTGACTCGGTTCACGGGCTGCAGTTGCACAGGACCCGGCCGCCACATCTACAGACGGGTCAGGCTGACACGATAGCGTGTGTGGTCCGATCCCGCGTCAGCGGGTTCATCGGAATCAGGCCCGCTTCGGCGGGCTGCCCCCCGGAGGGGTGCGAGAGCGGCCGAATCGGCACGCCTGGAAAGCGTGTGTGGGTACTGCCCACCGAGGGTTCGAATCCCTCTCCCTCCGCAGTACGGATTCCCGGCACTTCCTGAAAGCTCAGGAGGGGCCGGGAATCCGTTGGTTTTCAAGGGTTTCAAAGATTTTCGAGGTCGGGAGGGTTCAGGGGGATTCAGCAACTCCCGGGACCGTTGCTCTTTGCGTTGCTCTTTTCTAGGGTGGGAGAGCAACGAGGCCGACGACCCGGGGGAACCGACGATGGGACGAGGAAAACGCACGGGGAAACGAGTCGTCGGCTCTTCGGGTGACGTGCACGTGGTCGGGAAGAACGCGAACGGTCGGGGTTCGGTGTATTTCGACGCGGCGAACAAGGCGTGGAAAGCGACCTGGTACGACGCGGCCGGCAAGCGCCGGACGGTCACGGCCGCGACACGTACTGCTGCCGAGGAGCGACGTGAGGCGAAGCTCGCCGACCAGGCGACGACCGTGGTGGGTGTCGGGTCGTTGGGTGCGGCGCCGACGGTCGCCGAGCTGGCGTCGTACTGGCTGGACAACGTCGCCCGCCCGAACGTGAAGCCCGGCACGTACGTGACCTACCGCAAGCAGACCGAACGGATCTGCGAGGCAATCGGCACCGTGGCGGTCGCGGATCTCGACGCCGAGGTCGTGCGCCGGTTCATCGCACATCTGCGACAAGACGTGACCGACGACGACGGCACGGTGCACCCACGTTATGGGATCGCGGTGACACGCAATACGCGCACCCAACTGCGCCAGATCATCGCCGAAGCGATCGAGCTCGGATATCTGGAGGGCGCGAACCCGGTCGATCGGGTGCGCGTGCCGCGAGCGAGGGCGTCCGAACGGGTCGAACGTCGCGCGTTGACCCTGGAGGAGGTCCACCGGCTTCTCGGCGGGTTGGATGGCGCCCGCCGCCTGGATGCGGCGGTCGGGATCTTGTTCACCTGCGGGTTGCGTGCATCGGAGGTGCTCGGGTTGGCGTGGGACGACATCGATCTGGAGGCCGGCACGGCGACGATTCGACGTGCGGCGACGCACGTGACCGGGATGGGCGTGGTGATCGACACGCCCAAGACGGTGACCACCCGTGGGCTGGTGCACCTGACCCCGACCGTCGTGGCGCTGCTCGAGACCCGTCGGGTGACGCAGGCCGAGCAACGGGTTCAGCTCGCCGAAGCGTGGCAGGTTTGCCGTTACGAGGGGCGGGAGATCGACCTGGTGTTCACCTCTGGGGATGGTCGCCCGGTGCCCCGACAGGCGCTGCACCGAGCGGCGCGCGACGCGTGCGCCCGTGTCGGGATCGACACCGATCGGGTCGGCACCCACACCGCGCGGCGCAGCGTCGTGTCCCTCGCCTACCAGGCCGGGATCGACATCGGTGACGTCGCCAAACTCGTCGGCCACGCGCAGTCATCGACCACCGCCGGCTATCTCGTCGACCGCGGAAACCGTCCCCGAGACGTCGCCGAACGGGTCGGAAATCTCATCGATCCGGCGCCTGATTGAGCTCGTTGCTCTGCGTGTTTCGTGCACGCGAAGACTGTTCAAACGTGCCCGTTCGAGCGCTCGGATGAGCCGTGAAACGCGCACGCGAGGGCCTCTCACGGGGTCTGAAAGTGTGCTCGATCATCCACCGAGACTGCCCGGCTGGAACTCGTTCATCGAGCAGCTCGAAGTCTGTTCCGATCCTCACCTGAATCCAGCCGGACACGACGAACGCATCGAATCGCAGATTGGTGCCAGAGAGTAAGGGCAGTTCGTTCGCTTGTGAAGCAAGCGAACGCCGCGCGACCACGGAGCGCGATCTCGTGACCGTTGCGGGGTCGGCGTCGCGCGCGGTGCGCCAGCGCGTTCGCGTGCGGTGGGACGGACGACTTGGCGCTCGGCCGATCTGACGGGTGAGCCCCATCATGTGGTGTGTGTCGGTCTGGGCAGAACCTGCGCACGGGGGCATAGTTGAGAAATGGGCCGTCGCGCGTTTTCGTACGTTGGCCCAGGGGTCGGGTCGCGGAGCGACACAGCGTCCCCTCCGGCTCCTCCGAAGCTTCAGCGCCGCCGTGCGTCGATCTCGGCCGGCCAAGCTGTCTTTGCCTGCGGACTTGGCGGAGCGCTACTCGTCGAGTTGGGTCCGATCGACTTCCTCGTGGCGGTTGTCTCCGGGATACTTCTCGTCGTCTTGATCGTGGGCGGGTGGGATGTCTCACAGCGCCGGGTCGCTCGCCGCCACTTCGGAAGTGCGGCTCGACTCTGCACCATCGCCACGGCGCGGCGCACCACGGGACCGCTGGTGTTCGGCTTTTTCGCGATCAGGGATCGCTCCCTGTTGTGGGATCCGCGGACACTGCCGGCGTCGATCGATCCGCTCGAGGCCGATCTCGATCAGAGGGTGACTGTTCACGTAAGTCACCGTGGACTGTGGTCGTCGTACGTGTGGGTCGAGGAAGTATCGGGCCCGTGGACTCGCATCATGGTGAAGACCCCGGTATCCACGGTTGTGCGAGCGATCGAAGCAACAGGTGCACTCGATGCGTCAGACGATCACCGTGGCGCCCAGCGGCGCGCGCCAACGTCCGACGGTGGAAGGACCGAGTGATCTGTCCACTTGAGCGAGCTGAGTTCGATCGATGTGGGTTCGGGTCGCCGCCGCTGAGACGCCACAAACCCACCACCGACGGGACCGAAGCGTGGACCGGCCCGGGGACCAACTGGCCACCCGCGTTGTTAGGGTTCCGGGGATGTGCATGGCCCGCCGCGCGGATGTGTCGAGCGATACGGTTCGCTGATGGCCAGCCCTGCGAAGCTCGCCGCCATGGCAGGCTCCATGGCGGGCGGATTGCTGTATATCGCCTTCGTGTGCACCATTCGGATCCGAAACAATTCTGGGGAGACCGAGTTCGCGCGCGCGGATCTCGTCGAGTCGCAAAACGTTCGACGACAGTCGCTGTACGGCGCGGTGCTCTTCGGGGTGGTCGCGCTGATCATGCTGATCGTGTGGGCGATATGAAGGCCCGGTCCAGAGCCCTGAGGTGTGGCGGGCATCGGTGGCGTGAAGTGCTCGAAACCGCCCGTGCCGACTGGACCAGGCCGGGCTGATGGAGGCGTTACGGGCTTTCGGCGTTTCGCTCGCGCTTGCGGGTCTTGTTGGCCTCGGCTTCTTCGCGGTGGGGCACGCAATTGCGCGTCCGGGTGCCCTGTTCTACAAGGGCACACAGGGACGCTCCTATCGGTACTCGATCCCGGTGAGCGCCGGTGTCCTCGGCGCAGGGCTGGTGCTGGCACTTGTTGGTGCGCTGCTCTGAGCTGACCCCGTCTCGTCGCCGTGGGTGTCGATGAACTGGATCGGAACGTTCTCGTGTCTCGAGGGTCGGTGTGGGACCTCGTGGGTGGCCGGGCCACCGGGTGCCCCACGTGGGACTCGGCGGACCTCAGGTCGGGGTCCGTCGGTTCGACGAACGAGGAGATCGATGATGGACGAGCACATGACGACGGTGGAGGAGCGTCCCGGCGGTGGAGCGGGCCATGTCGGGCTGGTGGACACGCTCGAGGTGGCGGCGATGCTGGGTTGTTCGGTGTCGACGGTGAAGCGGCTGGTCGCGTCCGGGGCGGTCCCGGTGATCAAGATCGGTCGACTCGTGCGGTTCCGCGAGCGGGACGTGGCAGCGATGATCGACGCGTTCACCGCGTCGGCCCCGGATCCCGGTGCCGACCATGTGGCGGCGCGGTGAATGGCCATCCTGCGGGAAGCGGCCCCGCAAGCGGGTCAGGATCGGCGTTGGGCAAGGCTGCGAGGTTGTCGCTGGTGGAACGTCATGGCGCCGAGCTGGCCGGATCGCTCCAGGGTGTGGCGTCCCGGGCGACGGTTCGCCGGATGGTCGACGTCGAGCCCGAGCAGGTGGAGTGGTTGTGGCCGGGGCGTCTGCCGATCGGCAAGCTCGTGGTCCTCGACGGCGACCCGGGGTGTGGCAAGTCGACGCTCACGTTGGATCTCGCCGCGCACTTCACCACCGGTTCGTTGCTCCCCGACGGCTACCAGCCGCCGCACCCGTCCAGCGTGGTGTTGCTCTCCGCCGAGGACGGTCCTCGCGACACGATCCGACCGCGCCTCGATGCGGCGGGTGCGGACCCGGCCCGCGTCGTGCTCGTCGAGGATGTAATCGAACCCGACCCGGAGTGTCCTGAACGCCTCCGACGTCGCATGCCGAGGATCCCCGACGACATCGTCCATCTCGCACATGTCGTGCAGAGCGAAGCCGCGAGGCTCGTCGTGGTCGATGTGCTGGCGGCGTTCCTCACCGGTCGGGTCGACGCGCACCGGGACCAGGACATCCGTGGTGCGCTGGCGCCCCTGGCGCGGATGGCCGAAACCACCCGGTGCTGTGTGATCGCGATCCGTCACCTCAACAAGTCCGGTGGCAACAAGGCCCTCTACCGGGGCGGTGGCTCGATCGGGATCATCGGTGCCGCCCGGGTCGGGCTGATCGCGGGCACCGATCCCGACGACGAGGACCGGCGCATCCTCGCCGTCACGAAGTCGAACCTGTCGGCTCC